>DATIOB010000026.1:0-5865 GCA_035473605.1 Conexibacter sp. | reverse complement strand
CGACCGGCTACGGCTTCGGCCCCAGCGCGACCGTCGCCGGCCTGCTGATGGCGCCCGGCGGGATCATGATGCTGTTCGTCGCGCCGCTGGTCGGTCGCATCGGCGAGCGCAGCGGCTCGAAGATGCCGCTGGTCGTCGGCTGCGTCGTCGCCGCCGGCGGGCTCGTCGGGATGGCCTTCGCGCACTCCAGCATCGCGCTCGTGATCCTCTGGGTCTGCATCCTCAACGCGGGCGTCGGCGCCGCCTTCGCCGCGCTGCCGAACCTGATCGTGCAGGCGGTCGATCCGCACGAGACCGGCGAGGCGACCGGCGTCAACACGATCATGCGCAACGTCGGCGCCTCGATCGGCTCGCAGGTCGCCGCCTCGATCGTCGCCGGGCACCTGCTCAGCAGCGGCCTGCCCGAGGACGAGGGCTTCAAGCTCGCGTTCCTGATGGGCGCCGCCGGCGGCCTCGCGGCCGGGCTGATCGCGCTGCTGATCCCGGCGCGACGCGCCTGGCAGGCGCGCCCGAGCGGACAGCCGACGGCGGTCGCGGACGGAATTCCCGTGCGCTGAGCGCCCGGCGCCTGTAGCGTCCCGCCCGATGAGCGAGACGCCCGCAGCGCCGGAGCCCGCGCCCGCCCCCGCGCTCAGCGGCGGCGCCTACCTGCGCCTCGTCGGGCTCGGCGCGCTGATCGGGATCCCGGCGGCGCTCGTCGCGGTCGGCTTCCTCGCGCTCGTCCACCAGCTCGAGGAGTGGCTCTGGACCGACCTGCCCGACGCGCTCGGCCACAGCGCGCCGCCGTGGTACCTCGTGATCGTGCTGCCGGTGCTCGGCGCGCTGTTCGTGATCGCCGCGCGCCGCTTCCTGCCCGGCGACGGCGGCCACTCGCCGCTGAAGGGGCTCGACCCGCGGCCGACGCCGGCGGCGTACGGGCCCGGCGTGGTGCTGGCCGCGCTCGGCTCGCTGCCGTTCGGCGCCGTGCTCGGCCCGGAGGCGCCGCTGATCGCGCTCGGCTCGGTCGTCGGGCTCGCCGTGACGGCGTGGGTGAGACTGGGCGAGGACGAGAGAACGGTCGTCGCGACCGCCGGCTCGTTCGCCGCCGTCGCGGCGCTGTTCGGCGGCCCGCTGGTCGCGGGCGTGCTGCTCGTGGAGGCCGGCATCTCGCGCGGCAGAGCGCTGATCGCCGCGCTGCTGCCGGGCCTCGTCGCGGCCGGGATCGGCTACACGATCTTCATCGGGATCGGCGACTGGGGCGGCCTCAAGGCGCAGCAGCTGACGATCCCCGACCTGCCGCTCTACGACGACATCCACCTCCCGGACCTGCTGATGGCGATCGCGATCGGCGTGCTCGCCGCGCTCGCGATGGGCGTCGTGCGGCGGATCGGCGGGGCGGTCGCCGCCAAGGAGCGCCGCCTCGGCATGGCCGGGCTGCTGCTGGCCGGCGCGCTCGCCGTCGGCCTGACCGCGCAGATCGCGGTCTGGTGCGGCGCCCCCTCCGACGCCGACGTGCTCTTCTCCGGGCAGACGACGGTCGCGACGATCACCTCCGAGAACTCGTTCGGGATCGTCGTGCTGCTGATCGCCGCGAAGGCGCTCGCCTACGCGATCTGCCTCGGCTGCGGCTTCCGCGGCGGCCCCGTCTTCCCGGCGATCTTCCTCGGCGTCGCGCTCGGCACGCTCGGCGTGATCGCCTTCGACCTCTCGCCGACGGTCGCCGTCGCGGCCGGCGCGGCCGCCGGGATGGCGGCGGCGACGCGGCTGCTGTTCGCCTCGCTGCTGCTCGGCACGCTGCTGGCCGGCACGCAGGGTCTCGACGCGGCCCCGGCCGCGGTGCTGGCCGTCTCCGCGGCGTGGATCGTCACCGCCGCGCTCGACAGACGCGCCGCCGCGAGAGCGGCCGTCGGCACCGCCGCCGTCATGCGCGCCTGACTGGCCGACATGTCCGTCTGGTTGCGACCCGATCGTCTGGCGTGGTGGACGGGGCTGCTGTTCGCGGTCGGCTCGCTGCTGTTCCTGATCCCGGGGCTCGCCGCGCTCGCCGACGTCGACGGGCGCTGGGTCGGCGCCGGCTTCGCGCTCGGCTCGATCTTCTTCACGAGCGCCGCGCTGCTGCAGCTGATCGCCGCCTCCGAGGTGCCGCACAGGGCGCGCCCGGCGCACGAGCGGCGCGCGCTGCGCCCGCGCGCGTGGCTGCCGCAGACGGTCGACTGGCTGGCGTCGGCGATCCAGTTCCCCGGGACGGTGCTGTTCAACGTCAACACCTTCGAGGCGCTCGACCGCGCGCTCACCGCCGGCCAGGCCGACGTGCGCGTGTGGGGGCCGGACATGATCGGCTCGGCCTGCTTCCTCGTCGCCAGCCTGCTCGCCTTCGCCAACTCCGAGCAGCGCTGGATCTCGTTCCGCCCGCGCGACCTCGACTGGCAGATCGCCGCCGCCAACCTGCTCGGCTCGATCGCCTTCGGCGCCTCCGCGATCGCCTCCTTCGTGCGACCGGAGACCGGCGCCGCCGTCAACGACGCGATCGCCAACGGCGGCACCGCGCTCGGCGCCGCCTGCTTCCTGGTCGGCGCCGTGCTGCTGCCGCTGCAGGCCGACCGGCAGCAGCGCGCGCACGCGCAGGCGGCGGCGCAGCCGTGACGGACCTGGACCTGGGTCCATGGCGGGCGCCGCGCGCGCCCGTGAGAATCCGCCGGACCGACCGACGACGAGGGGAAGTGCGATGGCCTGGCTGAGCGAGAACGGGATGTGGGAGGCGTTCGGCGCGCGGACGCTGATGCACAGCGTCTACGGCGGCTCGGACTTCGGCGAGGTCCGCGTGACGCTCGACCGCATCGGCGAGGCGCTCGACCGCGACGCCTGGGCGCGCGAGTGGAGCGCGACCGCGACGACCGTGCGCGACCACGCCGACGCCTCCGCGACCGCCGGCCACGACGTCTCCGCGCGCGAGGGCTACGTGCGCGCCGCCGCCTACTTCCGCACCGCCTACGCGCCGTTCTTCACGCCCGCGCGCGACGAGCGCCTGACCGCCAGCTCGGCCGCCGAGCACGAGGCGCTGCAGCGCGCCGTCGCGCTCTGGGACCCGGTCGCCGAGTGGCTGGAGATCCCGTTCGAGGGCGCGTCGCTGCCGGGCATCTTCATCCGCGCCCGCGGCGCCGAGGCCGGCGAGCCGCGCCCGACGGTCCTCTACACCAACGGCTACGACAGCACGCTCTCGGAGATGTTCGTCGCGCACGCGCCGGCCGCCTACGAGCGCGGCTACAACGTGCTGCTGTTCGACGGGCCCGGCCAGGCGCGCCCGCTGATCCGCGACGGCCTGACGATGCGGCACGACTGGGAGACGGTCGTCGCGGCGATCGTCGACCACGCGCTCACGCGGCCCGACGTGAACGCGCAGGAGATCGTGCTGAGCGGCTGGAGCTTCGGCGGCCTGCTCGCGCCGCGCGCCGCCGGCCGCGAGCACCGCATCGCGGCGCTCGTCGCCGACCCCGGCCAGTGGGACCAGAGAGCGGGCGTCGTGCCGATGCTGCCGCTCTCCGACGCCGACAAGGCGGCCTTCCCGGAGATCGATCCGAGCGCGCTCGACCCGCTCGTCGCGGCGCTCGACGCGCCCGACGCCGACCCGATGATGCAGTGGCGCCTGCGCGACCGCGGCATGCTCGTCCACGGCAGAGCGACGCTGTACGAGACGCTCGCCGAGATGTGCCGCTTCACCGTCTCCGACGTCGCCGCGGACATCGCGTGCCCGACGCTGCTGACGATGAACGACGGTGACCCCGCCTCGCGCGGCGCGCAGATCCTCTTCGACGCGCTGACGGTCGAGCAGAAGACGCTGATGCCGTTCACCGGCGCCGAGGGCGCCAGCGGCCACTGCGAGGGCGCCGGCCGCCGCCTCTACCACCAGCGCGTCTACGACTGGCTCGACGAGACGCTCGCCGCGGCGCGCTGAGCGCGCGCGGAGCCGCGGCCGCCTAGACGAACAGCGAGACGATCGCGGCGGGAATCGAGAGCGCGCCGAGCACGCCCGCCGCGATCGCGCCGATGCGCAGCCATCTGGCGCCGCTTCTGTGCCCGGCGACGATCTCTCTCTCGCTGCGCGTGGAGACGAGCAGGCGGCCGTCGCCGGCGCCGAAGACGAGCCGGCCGCCCTCGTCGCCGACCTCGCCGTGGACGTAGATTCTCGTGCCGGGCCGCAGCACCCACTCCTCGACCTCGAAGCCGATCGTGCCGCTCTGGCCGCCGCCGAGCAGCAGCGAGGTGAACGAGCTGGCGACGTCGCTGCCGACGCCGTCCATCCGGTCGACCGACTTCTCCGGCGCGTCGATCTCGGCGCCGGCCGCCGTCACGAGCACGCGGCCGCTGCCGTCGGCGACCGCGAAGGAGATCTCGGAGGCGTAGTCGGAGACGACGTCGCTCTTCTCGACGCGGCGGGTGCTCGTCTTGCCTCTGCTGTCGGTCGTGCGCTCCATCTCGTACCAGCGGTGCGTGACGCGCGTGCGGTGCCAGACGACGTCGGCTTTCGTCTCCGGCGCGTGGACGCCGCCGCCCTCCAGCTCGGCGAGGCCGATCACCTCGCAGCGCTGGCTGAAGCTGCCGGCGCCGACCTCGCTGCCGACGCTCTCGGCCAGCGCCGCGATCTCGGCGCAGGTGGAGGTGTCGGTCAGCGTCAGCGCGGAGGCCTTCGCCTCCTGCCCGCGCGCGCTGCGGAGGCAGAGCCAGGCGACGAGCAGCAAGACGATCGCTGCACCTGCAAATGCGAAGAACATCCGTCTCCTCCTGGGATCCGGCGGCGGGCCTGGGGGCGGCGCCTCGCCCGCTGCGAGGCGCCTGCTCCCGGGTGATCGGCTACTTCATCGCCGCCTGGAGGTTCTCGTCGATCGAGGCGAGGAACTCCTGCGTCGTCTGGAACGGCTGGTCGGGGCCGACGAGCAGCGCCAGGTCCTTCGTCATCTTGCCGCTCTCGACGGTCTCGACGCAGACGCGCTCGAGCGTCTGCGCGAACTCCGTCACCTCGGGCGTGTCGTCCATGCGGCCGCGCGCGGCGAGGCCGCGGGTCCAGGCGAAGATCGACGCGATCGGGTTGGTCGAGGTGGGCTTGCCCTGCTGGTGCTGGCGGTAGTGGCGCGTGACGGTGCCGTGCGCGGCCTCGGCCTCGACCGTCTTGCCGTCGGGCGTCGTCAGCACGGAGGTCATCAGGCCGAGCGAGCCGAAGCCCTGCGCGACGGTGTCCGACTGGACGTCGCCGTCGTAGTTCTTGCAGGCCCAGACGTAGCCGCCCTCCCACTTCATCGCGGCGGCGACCATGTCGTCGATCAGACGATGCTCGTAGGTGATCCCGGCCTTCTCGAAGTCGGCCTTGAACTCGGCGTCGAAGATCTCCTGGAAGAGGTCCTTGAAGCGCCCGTCGTACTTCTTCATGATCGTGTTCTTGGTCGACAGGTAGACCGGGAAGCCGCGATCGAGGCCGTAGCGCATCGACGCGCGCGCGAAGTCGCGGATCGAGTCGTCGACGTTGTACATCGCCATCGCGATGCCGCTGCTCTTGAAGTCGTAGACGTTCAGCTCGACCGGCTCGCCGCCGTCCTTGGGCGTGTAGGTGAGCGTCAGCGTGCCCTCGCCGGGGATCAGCGTGTCGGTCGCGCGGTACTGGTCGCCGAAGGCGTGACGGCCGATCACGATCGGCTTCGTCCAGCCCGGCACGAGGCGCGGGATGTTGGAGATCACGATCGGCTCGCGGAAGACGACGCCGCCGAGGATGTTGCGGATCGTGCCGTTCGGCGAGCGGTACATCTCCTTGAGGCCGAACTCCTCCACGCGCGCCTCGTCGGGCGTGATCGTCGCGCACTTGACGCCGACGCCGTACTGCTTGATCGCGTTGGCGGC
>DATIOB010000025.1:0-2870 GCA_035473605.1 Conexibacter sp. | reverse complement strand
CGATCCGCTTCGGCAGCTTGTACGCGGCGATGCGCGCGCGGCAGTGCTCGATCAGCGCCGCCGGCTCGACCTCCGCGCGCGGCACCACGACCGCGTGCACGGCCTCGCCCCAGCGCGCGTCGGGGACGCCGAAGACGGTCGCCTCCAGCACCGCCGGGTGCGCGAACAGCGCGTCCTCGACCTCGCTGCAGTAGACGTTCTCGCCACCCGTCACGATCATGTCCTTGGCGCGGTCGACGAGGTGCAGGTGGGCGTGCTCGTCGAGGTAGCCGAGGTCGCCGGAGCGGTACCAGCCGCCGCTCAGCGCCTCCGCCGTCTCCGCCGGCTTGTTCCAGTAGCCGCGCATCACGTTCGCGCCGCGCACGAGCACCTCGCCGACCTCGCCGGGCGCCAGCGCGCGCCCGCTGGCGGGCTCGACGACGCGCACGTCGACGCCGATCGCCGGCTGGCCGCAGGAGCCGCCGACGGGCGAGCCGACGAGCCGCTGCTCGTGCGACAGCAGCGTCGCGATCGGCGCCGTCTCGGTCGCGCCGTAGATGTGCAGCAGCTCGGCGTCGGGGAACGTCTCGGCCGCACGCCGCACCGTCTCGCGCGCGATCGGCGAGCCGCCGTGGCTGATCCAGCGCAGGCTCGAGACGTCGCGCGGACGCGCGCGTTGCGCCTCCGTCAGCGCCGCGAGCATCGTCGGGACCATCAGCGTGTGCGTGACGCGCTCGGCCGCGATCAGGTCGAGCGCCGCGTCGGCGTCGAACGCCGGCAGCATCACCTGGCGCCCGGCGCCCCAGACGGTCGCGAGCACCGCGATCGTGCCGGCGGCGTGGAACAGCGGCGCGGCGACGAGCCAGCGCGTCTGCTCGTCGAACGGCCAGCGCGCGAGGAAGTGCCAGGCGTTCGCGACGAGGTTACGGTGCGTCAGCATCACGCCCTTCGCCGCGCCGGTCGTGCCGCCGGTGTAGAAGAGCCCGGCGAGCGTCTCCTCCGTCACCTCGGGATCGAACTCCCCCTCCGGCGCCGCTGCCAGCAGCGCGTCGTAGCCCTCCTCCCACGCGACCACGCGCTCGACCGCGGACGCGAGCCCGGCGGCCGGGCGCGCGGCGAAGACGACGCGCGTGCCGGAGTCCTCCAGCGCGTAGCGCAGCTCCGCGTCGGTGTGGCGCGCGTTGAGCGGGACCAGCACCATCCCGGCCGCGGGGATCGCCAGGTACAGCTCCAGGTAGCGGTGGTCGTTGGGGCCGACGACCGCGACGCGGTCGCCGCGCCCCAGTCCCAGGCCGTGCAGCGCGCCGACGAGGCGGCGGCAGCGGGCGGCGGTCTGCGCGTAGGTGAACGTGCGCTCCCCGCAGACGATCGCGGTCGCGTCTGGCGCGACCTGGCAGGCCCGCCGCAGCGGGCTCGCGACGGTGTTCACGAACGGTCCTCCCCTTCGAGATAGCTGGCCTGCAGCCGCTGCGGGTCGGCCCGCAGCTCGGCGGCCGGAGCGTGCAGCACGAGCTCGCCGCGGCGCAGCACGTAGACGCGGTCGGCGACCTCCAGCGCCTGCGTCGCGTGCTGCTCGACGAGCAGCACCGCGAGGCCGCCGTCGGCCGCCTCGCGCACCGCCCGCAGCAGCCGCCCGACGATCAGCGGCGCGAGTCCGAGCGACAGCTCGTCGACCAGCAGCGCCTGCGGTCTCGCCGCCAGCGCACGCCCGAGCGCGAGCATCTGCTGCTCGCCGCCGGACAGCAGCCCGGCGCGCCGCCTCAGCAGCGGCTTCAGCTCCGGGAACAGCGCCAGCGCGGGCGCGACGCCGCCGGCGCCGAGGCGCAGGTTGTCGGCGACGCTGAGCGCGGCGCAGATCGTGCGCTCCTCCGCGACGAACGCGAGCCCGGCGCGCGCACGCCTGTGCAGCGGCGCGGTCGTCGGCCGCCCGTCCAGCAGCGTCTCGCCGCCGAGCGCCGGCAGCGCCCCGGCGAGCGTCAGCAGCGTCGTCGACTTGCCGGCGCCGTTGGGCCCCAGCAGCGCGACGACCTCGCCCGGCGCGACCTCCAGCTCGAGCGCGCGGACGACCGCCATCGCGCCGTAGCCGGCCGTCAGCGAGCGGGCCGCGAGCGCGCTCATGCCGTCGCCTCCCCGTTCGCCGCGGCGACCGCGGGCGCGGACGCCGGCGCGGTGCCGAGGTAGGCGGCGACGACGGCGGGGTCGGCGCGCACCTCGGCGGCCGGACCCGACGCGATCACCCTGCCGGCGTCGAGCACGACGACGCGATCACAGATGCCGAAGACGAGCGGCACGTCGTGCTCGACGAGCACGACGGCGATCCCGCGCTCGGACGCGAGCCGGCGGATCAGCCGCCCCAGCTCGCGCGTCTCGTGCGCATCGAGCCCGGCGGCCGGCTCGTCGAGGAACAGCACCGACGGCTGCGCCGAGACCGCGCGCGCGATCGCGACGAGGCGCCGGCGCCCGGCCGACAGCTCGCCCGGCAGGCGCCCGAGGTCGTCCTCCAGCTCGAACTCGCGCACCGCCGCGACCGCGGCCGGCGACAGCTGGGCGCGGCCCGGCCGCACGAGGTCGCTCAGGTAGGCGCGCACGTCGCGGCGGTCGCCGGCGGTGACGAGGTTCTCGGCGACCGTCACGTCCTCGAACAGCTCCAGCGACTGGAACGAGCGCCCGATGCCGGCGCGGGCGCGCCGCTGCGCGCCGAGCCCGTCGATCCGCCTGCCGTCGAGCGAGACGCTGCCGCCGCTCTGCTTGACGATCCCCGTGAGCGCGTCGATCAGCGTCGACTTGCCGGCGCCGTTGGGGCCGATCAGCCCCAAGATCGCGCCGTGCGGCACCGAGAACGAGACGTCCTCGACCGCGACCACGCCCTCGTACTCGCGGCGCAGGTTCCG
>DATIOB010000024.1:0-2022 GCA_035473605.1 Conexibacter sp. | reverse complement strand
GGTCGCGGACGCTATCGCAGCACCTGCCGAACACCGGTAGCGTCCGCCGCGCTCATGCTCCTCGGCGTCGATGTCGGCGGCACCTTCACCGACGCGGTGCTCGCCGCGCCGGGGCGCGTCGTCACCGCCAAGGCGCCGACGACGCCTGACGACCAGTCGCGCGGCGTCATGGACGCCGTGACGGCCGTGCTCGCGTCCGCCGGCGCGCAGGCGACCGACATCAGCGCGTTCGCGCACGGGATGACCGTCGCGACCAACGCGCTGCTCGAGGACGTGCACGCGCGCACGGCGCTCGTCGCGACCAGCGGTTTCACCGACGTCATCGAGCTCGCGCGGCAGAACCGCCCCGAGCTGTACCGCCTGTGCGCCGCGCGCCCGGCGCCGATCGCCCGGCCGGAGCTGCGGTTTCCGGCGCCGGGCCGGATGGGTCCGGTGAACGAGCTCGAGCCGCTCACGGCGGCGGGCGCCGCCGGCGTCGCAGACGCGGTCGCCGCAGCGGATCCGCAGTCCGTCGCCGTCTGCCTGCTGCATGCCTGGCGGGACCCCGCACACGAGCTCGCGATCGGCGCCGCGCTGCGCGAGCGCCTGGGCGACGGGGTCCACGTGTCGCTCTCGCACGAGGTCGTCGGCACCTTCCGCGAGTACGAGCGGGCCGCGACGACCGAGATCGACGCCGCACTCTCCCCGCTCGTCGGCCGCTACCTGCGGCGCCTGGCGCAGCGCGCCGCGCAGGCCGGGCTGCCCGAGCCGGCGATCATGCAGTCCAACGGCGGCCTGATCGACCTCGACGCGGCCGCCGGCCACGCCTCCTGGACGGTCCTCTCCGGGCCCGCGGGCGGCGCCGAGGGGGCGGCCTTCGCCGCTGCCGCCGCCGGTGTCGAGCGAGCGCTCTGCTTCGACATGGGCGGCACCTCGTGCGACGTCTGCGTCGTCCACGACGGCGCCGTCGCCGAGAGCGACAAGGGCGAGATCGCCGGCCGCCCGATCGCGCTGCCCACGCTCGACGTGCACACCGTCGGCGCCGGCGGCGGCTCGATCGCCTGGCGCGACGCCGGCGGGGCGCTGCGCGTCGGGCCGCGCTCGGCCGGGGCCGTGCCCGGACCGGCCTGCTACGGCCGCGGCGGCAAGCTGCCGACCGTCACCGACGCCAACCTGCTGCTCGGGTACCTGCCGCCGGATGCGCCGCTGTCGGAGACGGTCGCGCTCGACCTCGAGGCGGCGCGGCGCGCCGTCGGAGCGCTGGCGCAGGAGCTGGGGATCGACCCGCTCGCCTGCGCGGAGGGGATCGTGCGCGTCGCCGACGCGGAGATGACGCGGGCGCTGCGGGTCGTCACCGTCGAGCGCGGGATCGACCCGCGCGACCACGCGCTCGTCGCGTTCGGCGGCGCCGGGCCGCTGCACGCCGCCGCGATCGCGCAGGAGCTGGGGATCGGGCGCGTGATCGCGCCGCGCGCCTCCGGCGTGCTCGCCGCCTTCGGCCTCGTCGTCGCGCCGCGCCGCCGCGATGCGCAGCGCAGCGTCCTGCGCGCCGGCGCCGAGCTGACGGCGGAGGCGATCGCGCGTGACGTCGCGGAGCTGGCGGCACAGGCGCGCGCGGCGCTCGGCGCACCCGCCGCGGAGATCGCCGCGACCTACGCGCTGCGCTACCGCGGCCAGGCGTTCGAGCTGGTCGTCGGAGGACCGGCCGAGCCGACGCCGGAGCAGCTGCGCGAGGCGTTCGAGACGGCGCACGAGCGCCGCTACGGCTACCGCGACGGCGAGCAGGAGGTCGAGCTGGTGACCGTGACCGTGCGCGCGCTGGTGGCGAGCGAGGCCGCCGCCGACGCGTCGCTGCCGGCGCCCGACATCGGCGAGCAGCCGCCGCGACCGGGCGCACGGCGGGCGCGGCTCGGCGGGCGCGAGGTCGAGCTGGCAGTCTGGCGCGGCGCGCTCCCGCCGGGGTTGGAGATCGCGGGGCCGGCCGTCTGCGAGCTGCCGGAGTCGACGCTGCTGGTGCCGGAGGGCTGGAGCGGGGTCGTGCTC
>DATIOB010000023.1:0-1568 GCA_035473605.1 Conexibacter sp. | reverse complement strand
GCCTACCAGCAGGAGTTCGGCTACGGCGTCCCGCAGTTCCGGCTGATGTTCCACCCGCTGCTGATCGTGCTGACGGCGTCGCTGGCGCTGGTCGCCGTGCGGCTCGCCTGCGGCGCCGGCGCAGCGCTGCTGGCGGCGGTCGTCTCGATCGTGCTGAGCGGGCTGCTGACGGTCATCGTCGGGCCGATCTTCGGCACGCTCACGCACCACTTCCCGCTCTACCTCGCCGAGGCGGCGCTGGTCGAGCTGGCGGCGCTGGCGCTGCTGCGCGCCGGCCGCTCGCCGTACCCGTTCGCCGCCCTCTCGGCGCTGCTGATCGGGACCGTCGGCGTCGTCGCCGAATGGGGCTGGTCGCACGCCTGGATGCCGCTGTCGTGGCCCGGCCACCTCGTCGGCCCGGCGATGCTGCGCGCCATCCCGGTCGCGCTCGCGGGCGCCGTGATCGCCGTCTTCGTGACGCGCTGCCTGACGCGCGACGCCGCCGTGCGCCCGCGCTGGTCGTGGCTGCCGGCGGCGGTGAGCGTCGTCGTCGCGCTCGCCCTGCTCGGCTCGCTGCTCCCCACGCACGCGCCCGACGGCGCGCGCGTGCAGCTCGCGCTGAGCCCGCAGGGTGACGGCACCGCGCACGTCACCGCGACCTTCACCCCGCGCGACGTCGCCGAGCAGGCCGACTGGGTCCAGGGACTCAGCTGGCAGCACGGCGACGGCGTCGTGACCGAGCGGCTGGAGCGCGTCTCCGAGGGCGTCTACAGAACGACCGTGCCGTTGCAGATAGCCGGCAACGCGAAGGCGCTGATCCGCCTGCAGCGCGGCACCACGACCGCCAGCGTCGGCGTGCGGCTGCCGGCCGATCCGGCGATCCCGGTCGGCGCGATCCCGGCCAGACGGCTGGTCGAGCGGCCGCTCGTGCACGACCCGGTGCTGCTGCAGCGCGAGCGCAAGCCGGACACGCCGAGATGGCTGTGGGCGGTCGGCAGCAGCACCGTGCTGCTGCTCGTGCTCGGACTGTTCTCGACGTTCGGCTGGGCGCTGCTGCGCGCGGCGCGGCTGCCGCCGGAAGACGGTGGCGAGCCGGCGGCCGTCGGCGGCGCGCCGGGCGCGGTGGCCGCCGGCACGCCCGCACTCGCCGCGCGATGAGCGCAGGTACGCTTGAGCGCGTGGCCTCCGAGCGCGCCGACCGCCCCGACCGCAGACGCCGTCGCACGCCCGCGAGCGACGACGAGCTGACGATCGAGCAGCTGTCGGAGCGGACCGGGCTGACGGCGCGCAACATCCGCGCCTATCGGACGCAGCGGCTGCTGCCGCCGCCGGTCGTGCGCAACGGCGTCGGCTTCTACGGCGCCGAGCACGTCGCGCGGATCGAGCGGATCCGCGAGCTGCGCGCGGAGGGCTTCAACCTGACCGCGATCGGCCGCCTGCTCGACGACGGCGACGTCGCCGCCTCCCCCGAGGTGCGCGATCTGCGCCGCGTCGTGACCGGCGCCTCCGGCGCCGAGCCGCCGCGGACGGTCGCGCCGGAGGAGCTGATGCGGCTGCTCGGCGACCAGCTGACGCCGGCGCTGGTGCAG
>DATIOB010000022.1:0-3785 GCA_035473605.1 Conexibacter sp. | reverse complement strand
GGCGACTTCACGCCGGCCTCCCACGTCGTCCCGGCGGCCGGGCTGGCGCTCGGCGCGGTCACCGTCGTGGCGATCTCGCTGCTCGGCTCGACGCTGCTGGGGACGACCGCCAACGGGATCGCGATGTTCATGGTCTTCGCGCTCGGGCTGGCCGGCGGGCTGCTGGGCCAGATCGGCGAGGGGCTCGACGTCGAGGGCCTGATGACGGCCAGCTCGATCATCTCCTGGGCCGTCCCCTTCGAGGCGCTCTACCAGAACGGCCTCCACGCGCTGACCGCCGACATCGGCGGCACGGCCGGCGTGATCGTGCAGCTCGGCCCGTTCGGCGGCGCCAGCGACGTCAGTGCGGCGATCTGGCCGTGGGCGGCGGCGTGGTCGGCGGCCGTGCTGGCGCTGGCCGCGGTCGCCTTCGCGCGGCGCGATCTCTGAGCGCGGCCCCCCGCGTCCTGCCCGCTCTCGCCTCGCGTGCCCCGCACCTCGCGTGCCCCGCACCTCGCGTGCCTCGCCCTTCGCCCCTCGCGTGCCTCGCAGCTGGGTACTCGCGTGCCTCACCAGGCCGCGCGTAACCTTCTTGCTGACCGGCGGTAGATAAGGTCATGAACGCTACTGACCAGCGGTCGACAGCGGCCGCCGCCACCTCCGCAGAGCCCGTCGCCGCTACGGCGTCGACGGAAGGCGTCAACGCCACCCGCGAGCCGAGCTTCCTGCTCGCCAAGCCGGAGAAGCGCGTCCTGCGCGCGATCTCCCGCCGTCTTCCGCGCTGGATCCTGCCCGACGACCTGACGCTGCTCGGGATCGTCGCCGCGGCGGCGATCTGCATCGCCTACCTGCTGGCCAACGGCAGCGACGCCTGGCTGTGGGTCGCCAGCGGCCTGCTCGTCGTCCACTGGCTCGGCGACTCGCTCGACGGCACGCTCGCGCGCGTGCGCGGGATCCAGCGCCCCCGCTACGGCTACTACCTCGACCACCTCGTCGACGCCGCCGCGACCGCCGCGATCGCGATCGGCCTCGGGCTCTCCCCGCACATGCTGCTGTCCGTCGGCATGCTGCTCGGCGTCGTCTACCTCGTCCTCTCGGTCAACGTCTACCTCGAGAGCCAGGCGCTCGGCCGCTTCTCGATCGGCTACGGCCTGATCGGCCCGACCGAGGTGCGCGTCCTGCTGATCGCGCTCAACACCGCGCTCGCGCTCGGGCTCGACCTGCGCGTCGAGGCGTTCGGCGCCAGCATCACCGCGCTCGACCTCGCCGGCGTCGCGCTCGCGGCCGGCATGCTCGTGCTGCTCGCCGTCCGCGCGCGCAGAAACCTGCGCGAGCTGGCCGTCGCCGAGCCGGCCGCCCCGCGCGGGCCGCTGCTCACGCGTCGCGGCCGAACCAGCGGGCGCGGCGGCTGGAGCCGAAGAGCTGCTTCCGCTCCATCTGCGCGACCGACGGGGTGTTGAAGGTGCCGGTTCTCTCCGGCCCCGAGAGGAAGTCGATGTCGACGCTGCCGATGCGACCGCCGCCGAACTCGATGTAACAGGTGCCCTGGCCGAGGTGGCGGCCGGGGGCGTCGCCGGCGCCGAGCTGGGCGATGATCGTCTGCGCGACGATCCGCGCCGCGCCCTCGGCGAAGACGCCGGCCTTCGGCACGCCGGCCGTCGCGACGTCGCCGACCGCGTAGACGTTCGGGTATCTCGTCTGGAGCGTGGCGAAGTCGACCGGGATGTAGCCGTTCTCGGTCATCCCGCTCTCGATCACGACCTGTGCCGCGCGGTGCTTGGGAACGCCGAAGAGGTGGTCGAAGGCCAGCTCGCTGTCGTCGTCGAGCACCGCGACGCTGCGCGCCGGGTCGACGGAGGCGATGCGGCGGCCGCCGACGAAGGCGATGTCGCGCTCGGCGAACGCCTCCAGCAGCGCGGCGGAGGTCTCGGGCGACGGGGGCACCGGCGTGCTCAGCGGCATCACGAACGAGATCCGGCAGGCGTCGCGCACGCCGCGCGCGACCAGCTCGTCGTGCAGCAGCAGCGCGCACTCGCTCGGCGCCGGCGGGCACTTGAACGGCGCGCCGCAGACGCCGATCACGATGTGGCCCTCGGTGATCGTCGGGATCACCGACGCGAGCCGCTCGGCACCGGCGACGGAGTAGAACTCGTTGCCGCCCTCGACGAGGCCGGGCGTCGCGTCGAGGTCGTAGTCGGCGCCGAGCGCGACGACGAGCACGTCGGCCTCGTGCACGCCGGCGTCGGTCGTGACGCGCCGCGCCTCGGGGTCGATCGCGGTGACCGTCTCGCGCAGCAGGCGGACGCCGGGCTTGGCGACCTCGCTGTAGGGCAGCCGGACCGCCTCCGGGGTCGAGCGGCCGAACATCACGTCGAGCTTCGAGTAGCCGAAGACGAACGCGTCGCTCTTGTCGATCACGGTCACGTCGACCCCGTCGCCGAGCGCCTCGGAGAGCGTCGTGCTCAACTCCAGTCCGCCGAACCCTGCCCCGAGAACCACCACGCGTGTCGTCATCGGCCGATCCTAACGGCGGCAGGTCGCGCCGAGAGGGGACCTGAGTCCATGGCGGCGCTCAGCGCGCCAGATACCGGACGACCGCGAGCACGCGGCGGTGCTCGCCGGCGCCCGGGAGCAGGTCGAGCTGCTCGTAGATGCGCGAGACGTGCTTGATGACCGCCTTCTCGGTGATCACGAGCCGCTCGGCGATCGCGGCGTTGTCGGCGCCCTCGGCCATCAGCGCCAGCACGTCGTGCTGGCGCGGGGTGAGCCCGTGGAAGGGGTCGTCGTCGGGGCGGGCGCGGCCGAGCAGGACGCCGACCAGCTCCGGGTCGAGCACGGTCCCGCCGTCGCAGACGCGGCGCACGTCGGCGACGAACGCGTCGGCGTCGGCGATCCGCTGCTTGAGCAGGTAGCCGACGCCGGCGGCGCGCTGGCCGAGCAGCTCGGTCGCGTAGCGCCGCTGCGCGTGCTGGGAGAGGACGAGCACGGCCGTCTCGGGCAGCGTCGCGCGGATCTCCAGCGCCGCGCGCAGACCCTCGTCGCTCTGCGTCGGCGGCATGCGGATGTCGGTCACGACCAGCTGCGGGCGCTCGGAGCGCGCCGCCGCCACGAGCGCCGCGCCGTCGCCGGCCGTCGCGGCGATCTCGAAGCCGGCCCGCTCCAGCACGAGCGACAGCCCTTCGCGCAGCAGCGCCTCGTCCTCGCCGATCACGACGCGCATGGGATCTCCGCGACGATTCGCGTGCCGCCGCCGGGCGGGCTGTCGACGACGAGCCGTCCGCCGAGCACGTCGACGCGATCGGCCAGGCCGCGCAGGCCCGAGCCGCCGCCGGAAGAGGGCGCCCCGCCGACGCCGTCGTCGCAGACCGTCAGCCGCAGGCCGTCCGCGGTCGCCTCGACGCGGACCTCCAACGTCGTCGCGCGCGCGTGCTTGACGGCGTTCGCGAGCGCCTCGGCGATCACGAACCAGGCGGCGCTCTCGACCGCGGCCGGGTAGCGCTCGTCGCCGGCCAGCACGCGCGTCGGCAGCGGCATCCGGTCGGCGAGGTCGTCGGCCGCGGCGCCGAGGCCGCGCTCGACCAGCGCCGCAGGCAGCACGCCCTGCACCAGCTCGCGCAGCGCGGCGAGCGTCCCGTCCAGCTCGGCCCGCAGGATCTCAGTGTCGTCGCGGCGCGCGGTGTCGTCCCCGGCGCCGCGGGCGAGCGCGTCGGCGCGCAGCGCCAGCAGCACGAGCCGACCCTGGAGGCCGTCGTGGAGGTCGCGCGCGATCCGCCGCCGCTCGTCGTCGGCGGCCGCCGCGATGCGGG
>DATIOB010000021.1:0-4153 GCA_035473605.1 Conexibacter sp. | reverse complement strand
GGCTGCTGCAGCGCGACGACGGTGCGCGCCTGGCCGAGATCGCGCTCGACTGCGGCTACTACGACCAGGCCCACCTCAACCGCGACTTCCGCGCCTTCGCCGGTGACCCGCCGAACGCCTTCTTCGCCCGCCGCCTGCCCGACGGCGCGGGCTTCGCGGCGTAGACGCACCGCAGGTCACGTTCTTCCAAGACGGCGCGCCCGCGGAGGGCGTAGCGTCGTCGGCACGAACCCGCGAGCAGGAGGGCTGACGAGATGGCTGCGACGAAGACGGCGATGACGACCCCGGCGATCGTGCCGATCCTCAACTTCAGCGACGCCGCGAGAACGATCGACTGGCTGTGCGACGCGTTCGGCTTCGAGCGGGCGATGGTGGTCGCCGGCGAGGACGGCCAGGTCGGCCACTGCGAGCTGGCGCTCGGACGCCAGCTGGTGATGGGCGGCTCGGCCGGCAGCGGCACGCCGTTCGAGCGGATCGCCCATCCGCCCGGCAGAGCGATGCTGTACGTGGCGATCGACGGCGACGTGCGCGCGCACTTCGAGCGGGCGCGGGCGGCCGGCGCCGAGATCGTGCTGCCGCTGGAGGAGAAGGAGTACGGCGGCGCCGACTACACCGCCCGCGACCCCGAGGGCAACCTGTGGACGTTCGGCAGCTACGTGCCGGAGGTGCCGGCGGCGTAGCTCGCGCGCGGCGCCACCGCGCCCCGGGTCGCGCGCGGCGCCGTTGTAGCCTGAGGCGGGTGATCTATCTCGCACGGCACGGCCGCACGCACTACAACCACGAGGGGCGCTTCCAGGGGCAGGGCGACGTCCCGCTCGACGAGACCGGACTGCGCCAGGCGCAGGAGCTGGCGCAGAACGCGGCGCCGTACGGCTTCGTCGCGCTCTACGCCAGCCCGCTCAGACGGGCGCGCCAGACGGCCGAGGCGGTCGCCGCCGTGACGGGGTTGGAGATCCGCTTCGACGACCGTCTGATGGAGACCCACACGGGCGACTGGACCGACCGCAGCTTCGAGGAGGTGCGCGCGGAGGACCCCGACGCCTTCGACGCCTGGCTGACCGGCGACGCCGCCTTCGCCTTCCCCGGCGGAGAGTCCTTCCAGGAGCAGGGCGACCGCGTGGTGGCCGCGATCGCCGAGATCGAGCAGGGGCCACAGCCGGCGCTCGTCGTCTGCCACGGCGTCACCGCGCGGCTGGCGCTCGCGCGCCGCCGCGGCGAGCCCGGTCCGATCAGAGCCCCGCTCGCCAACGGCGCGCTCGTCCCGCTCGACGGCGACCCCGCCGATGCCCAGGAGCCCCCGAGCGCGACGGAGACGGCGGCAAGCTGAGCGGACGACGGGCGGCGGCGAACCGACGGACCGTGCGGCGCGCGCGCTCGACGTGGGTCGCCTGGGCCGCCGCCGGCTGGATGGTGCTGTTCGGTCTGATGAGCTGCGCCTGGGGCGCCGGACTGCTGCTCGGCAGCGACACGCTCGGCGTCGAGATCGACCGGCTCGCACGCGAGCGCGACGGCGGCTTTGTACTGACGCTGTGGGCGACCGGAATCGCGAAGCTGCTGGCCGCATTACTGCCCGTCGCGCTCGCGACCGGCTGGCCCAGCGCGCCTCGTGCCGGCTCCGATGAGTCCAGCGCACGCCGCGTCTGCTCCGGTGAGCCCCGCGCACGTCGCGCCATCCGCCGCGCGACGCTGCTGGTCGGGGGAGCGATGACGCTCTACGGGCTCGCCAACCTCGTTCAGCACGCGCTGATGCAGCTCCGCGCGATCGACGTGCCCGCAGGACTCGGCGGTCACGCCGTGCCGTGGCACCTGGCGCTGTGGGACCCCTTCTGGCTGCTCGGCGGCGTGCTGTACCTCGGCGCCGCGCGCTTGTCACTCACGCCGCCAGCGAGAGCAGCGTCCTGATCTGCGCGGCGGCGTCGTCGCCGGTCGCATGCGCCCGCATCGCCAGGCTCGCCGCGGCCATCGCCGACAGCGCGGCGCACCACGCTGCGAGGCGTGCGCGGTCGGCGCGGGCCTCCGCCGCGACCGCCGCGACCTGCGCCTGCGCGGAGGCGGCCGAGCGCGCGCCCCACAGCCAGCGTGCCGCGAGGGTGGCGGCGAGGGACGGGAGCGCGTCGAGCCAGGCGGCGGCGCGGGCGCCGTGGCGGTCGGTCAGGCGGTCGCGGATCGCCGCGTCGAGCATCGCGCCATCAAACCACCGCCTGCTCGTCGCGGCGGCGCTTGGCAGGATCGGAGCCGTCGCGGGCGAATGGGAAGAGCGCCCCATGGCCAGCTCGCTCGAGCAGCTCCAGCAGGTGACCGGCGCCGACGTCGCCGAGCTGCTGCGCGCCCGCGAACGGACCGACGAGCGGATCGCGCGGCGGCGCGAGCTGCTCTCCGAGCTGGAGGTCGACGACGACGCGACCGTCGTGCTGATGGGCTCGTGGGGGCGACGCGAGCTGACGCCGCGCTCCGACGACGACTACATGGTGCTCGTGCGCGGGGCGAAGGCGAGCGCGCCGCCGCGGCCGTTGCCGGAGGCGGTCGGGCGCGCCTTCGCGGCCGATCCGTCGGGGTCGAGCAGCCCGGGGCGCGAGGGGATCTTCGCGAAGGTCGTCTACTCGGCCGACCTGGTGCAGAGAATCGGTCTCGACGACGACTCCAACACCAACCTCACGCGGCGGATGCTGCTGATGCTGGAGTCGGTCGCGGCCTGCAACCCGGCGGTCCTCGAAGGCACCCGCCGCGACGTGATCGACGACTACCTGAGCGACTCTGTCAAGGACTTCCGCCCGCCGCGCTTCCTGCTCAACGACCTCGTCCGCTACTGGCGCACGATCGGCGTCGACTTCGTCGCGAAGGACCGTCAGCGCGCAGGCGAGGGCTGGGGGCTGCGCAACGCGAAGCTGCGCACCTCGCGCAAGCTGCTGTTCGCCAGCGGCCTGCTGCCCGTGCTGCGCTGCCACGAGCTGACCGCCGGGCAGATCCCCGACTTCCTCGCCGCGCAGTTCGCGCTGCCGCCGGTCGACCGCGTCGCCGCCGCCTTCCTGCACTACGAGGCGCTGATCCCCGGTGCCGCCGTCTTCGGCGCCTACGACCGCTTCCTGCGTCTGATCGGCGACGAGCAGGTGCGCGCCGAGCTGCACGCGATCGACGGCCGCGCCGCCGCCGACGCCTCAACGCGGTTCGCCGAGGTGACTCAGCTCGGCCACGCGATCGACCGCGGCCTGCTCAGCCTGCTGTTCGGAGACGGCCTGCGGCGAACCACCCAGGACTACGCAATCTTCTAGACACGTCGTCTCGCCGCGCCCGGCTTTGTCCTCACTCGCTCATGTGCTGGACGCACACCGCGCTCGCTGCGTCCGCGCCAGGCACGACGATCCTTCCGTGTCTGCGTGTGCGATTACCGCGGCGGAAGCGGAGCTTCCAGCACCCACGGCACGCCGCTGCAGCGCTCCAGCACCGGCAGGAACGCCTCGGCGTCCTCCGGGCGCAGCGGGACGTGGGAGCCGCTGCGCTCGATCGAGCTGACGTGGACCTCGGCGAGGCGGTCGCCGAACGCGTCGACCAGCTCGTGCGCGAGCGCCATCGACGGGTCGTGCAGCTGGGCGTGCGCGATGTCGAAGCAGAAGCGCGCCCGCGGCAGCAGCTCGAAGTAGGGCGCCAGCTCGGCGGCGGTGCGCGCGTCCGGCTTGCGCGGATCCATGTTCTCCAGCCGCAGGCGGCTGCCGAGCGCGGCGAAGGCGCCGGCGTCGCCGAGCGTCTCCGGGTGCATGACGATCCCCTCGACCGAGGCGGGCAGCTCGGCGAGCGTCTGCGCGAGCGGCTCGGGCGTGCCGTCCCAGCCCTTCGACGGACCGTGGACCGAGACGTGGCGGAACGGCAGCTCGGCGACGTTCTCGAGGAACGAGAGGAGGCTTGGCAGCTCGCGCGCGCTCAGCGCCGACAGCTCGACGACGTCGTCGGAGAGCACCTCGGCGGCGGCGGCGAGGCGCGGCCAGTCGCCGCGCGCGCCGATCATGTAGCCGGTCGAGACGCCGATCAGCCCGTCGTTGCAGGCGAGCAGCTCTTCGATCTCGCTCACGGTGTGGATGATCTCGGCGGGGGCCAGCATCGGGAGGAAAACCCTAACCGGGGCTCCGGACCGAACCGGGCTCCGCGAGCCCGGTCCGGC
>DATIOB010000020.1:0-5834 GCA_035473605.1 Conexibacter sp. | reverse complement strand
ACGTCGACGCAGAGAGCCCAGACGCCGGCCGTCAACCCCGCCGACGTGCGCGTCACGGTCCTCAACGGCACCGGCGTCACCGGCCTCGCCAGCAGAGTGCTCGGCGAGCTGACGGCAGCCGGCTACCCGGAGGGCGCGGCGGCCGACGCCGGCGACTCCGCTCGCACCGTGACGGTCGTCGAGTACCGCAACGGCAGAGAGGCGTACGCGAGAGCGGTCGCCAGAACGCTCGGGCTCTCCGACGACGCGATCGACGCGATCCAGCCGTCGTCGGAGACGGCCTGCGCGGCTCCGACCGGCTCCTGCACGGCGGACGTCGTCGTCACCGTCGGCGCCGACAGGCAGTAGTCCGCGGTTGACCCGCGCCGCCCGGATCGTCTTCGCGCTGCTCGTCGTCGCGACGCTCGGCGCGTTCGTCGTCACGCAGAAGCTGAAGTCGACGCCGCCGCTGATCGTGCGGCCGGAGGTCTCGGTCGTCTTCTCGCCGGTCTCCGACGATCCCGACAAGCCGCAGCGGGCGAAGATCTCGTTCTGGCTCGTCAACGCCGACGACGTCTCGATCTCGATCGTCGACGAAGCGGGCAGCATCGTCGCGACGGTCGCCGACGGCGAGCGCGTCCCGCGCAAGGTCCGCAAGAAGTGGTTCTGGGACGGCCGCGCGAGAGACGGCGGGATCGCCCCCGACGGCTACTACAGAGTGCGCGTCGCGCTGCTGCGCCAAGGCCGCACCGTCGATCTCCCGGACATCGAGATCGCCGTCGACACGAAGCCGCCGAAGCCGCGCGTCGTCTCCGTCGAGCCCGAGGGTGACAGCGGCCCCGCCTTCCTGCCGCAGAGAGACGTCGACGCCGTCACGGTCGCGATCAGAGGGACCGAGGGGCGCAGAGCCGAGCTGCAGGTCTGGCGGACCGACGTCGAGCCGGCGCGGATCGTCGAGCGGATCCCGATCGAGCAGCGGCAGGCGTCGGTCACGTGGGACGGCACGATCGCCGGCAGCCCCGCCCCGGCCGGCACGTACCTGATGGGGCTGGAGGCCGCTGACCGCGCCGGCAACGCCGGCACCTTCCCGGCCCAGCTGCCGCCGAGAGCGGGCGCTGTGAGCGGTCGCGCGGGCGTCACGATCCGCTACCTCGCCGCCGCGCCGCCGGTCGCGCCGGTGCAGGCCGGCAGAATCACGACGGTGCGCGTCGACGCGCGCGGCCGCAGATACACCTGGGCGCTGCGCCGCTACGGCGAACCGCAGGTGCTCGCGCGCGGCAGAGAGAGCGATTCGAGACTGCGGCTGAGAGCGCCGCGCGGCCAGGCCGGCCTGCACGTCCTCACGATCGCGACGAGAACGCACCGCACGCAGGTCCCGCTCGTCGTCTCGGCGCCGGTCGACCGGCGCGTGCTCGTGGTGCTGCCCGCGATCACGTGGCAGGGGCTCAACCCGGTCGACGACGACGGCGACGGGATGCCGAACGTGCTGACCGCGCGCGGTCGCGACGCCAGCGTGCTGCTCGGCCGGCCGCTCGTCAACGGCATGCCGGCGAGCGTCGCGCCGCAGGAGGGGGCGCTGCTGCGCTTCCTCGACGACAACCTGCTCCGCTACGAGCTGACGACCGACGCCGCGCTCGCGAGCGGCGAGGGGCCGCCGCTCGACGGCTACCGCGGCACGCTCTTCGCGGGCGACTCGCGCTGGATCACCCCGCAGCTGCGGCGCGACCTGCGCAGACGCGTCGAGGAGGGCGGCCGCGTCTGGTCGCTCGGCACCGACTCGCTGCGGCGCGGCGTGCGGCTCGACGACGGCCTCCTCAGCCGCCCCAGCGCGGCCGCCGCGACCGACGCGCTCGGCGCCCGCCCGCGCCAGCCGCTGGTCGAGGCGCCCCCCGGCGAGACGGTCGCGCTGACGACGACGCTCGACGGGCCGATCTTCGCCGAGACCGGCGGCTACTTCAGCGGCTACGACCGCTACGAGGCGCTCGCCTCGGTGCTGCCGGCGGCCGAGTACACCGCCACCGCCGCGCCGGAGAGCGACGCCGAGACGGTCGTGATCGCCTCCTGGAGACTCGGCGAGGGCTTCGCCGTCCACACCGGCCTGCCGCAGCTCGCCCAGCTCGCCGCCGATGGCGACAGCGGCGCCGCCGAGCTGATCCGTTCGATCTGGGCGACGCTGGCGCAGTAGAGGGCGCCGGCGGTCAGTTGACCGACGGGTCGAGCGGCATCCGCGCGACCAGCGCGAATCTGCCGCCCTTGCGCGTCAGCACCTCGACCCACAGCTCCTCGGGATCGGCGCTGAACAGCTCCTGCGGCAGCGGCGGCTCGACGATCCAGTCCTCGCGCTCCAGCTCCTCGTCGAGCTGACCGGGACCCCAGCCGGCATGGCCGGCGAAGACGCGCATGTCGCGCGTGGCGTCGCGCGAGGTGGCGAAGTCGGCCTCGGCGGAGAGGAAGCCGACGTCGTCCCTGACGAGCAGCCCGGCCGCCTCCGGCTGCTCGAAGGAGGCGAGCACGATCACCGCCGACGGCTGCACCGGTCCGCCGATGTAGATCGGCTCGGCGGACTCGACCAGCTCCTCCAGCTCCGGCGCGCTCTCGGCGACCGTCGTCGTCGCGGGGCGGTTGAGCACGAGCCCCATCGCGCCGTCCTCGTTGTGCTCGGCGACGAGCACGACGGTGCGCGCGAAGTTGGGGTCCTGCAGCGACGGCGAGGCGAGCAGCAGCTTGCCCTTCAACGACTCCATCCCTCCATTCTGGCGCAAGCGCGCCGCTCGTCCAGGCCCGCGCTGGACGAGCACCATCGATCGGTGGTGTCGGTCAGCCGGCGAACTCCGCCACGCCGAGCTGCTCGAGCCGCTCCCACAGCGGCTCGTTGCGATCGAAGGCGTCGGCCTCCGGGTCCCCGCCGCGGCCGGCGGCGTCGTCGGGTGCGAACGCGAACGACGCCTGCACCGTCGCCTCCGCGACCGTCTCCGAGCGCCACAGCTCGGCGCCCTCGTGGCGCAGCAGCAGCCCCTGCGCGAGCGGCAGCTGGAGCCGGTCGTAGAGCACGACGACACGGACCGGGCCGGGCAGCTGCAGCCGCTTCGCCTGCCGCACCCCGACCCCGAGCGCGAGCGATCCGGGCAGCCGGCCGATCCGCTGCCACGAGACGCGCGGCGGCTCCAGCGCCAGCACGCGCGGCGCGCGCAGCAGGTCGCGGGCGTGCTCGACGTGGGCGAAGCGCTCCAGCGGGACGGGCAGCAGCAGCAGCGCGAGCGGCTCTTCGAGCGGTTCGACCATGAACCTCCGGGACGCTACCGAGTACCGTCCTGCGCCGTGCACGGCTTGCTCAAGCGCCTCCTCACGACGACGGTCGCCTACCAGGTCGGCGACCTCGTCTCGAAGGTCTTCGCGGTCGCGCTGCTGCCGGTCTACACGCGGCACGTCAGCGAGGCTGACTACGGCATCGCCGAGCTGCTGATGACCGCGATCGTGCTCGTCAGCATCCTCGTCCGCCTCGGGATCGGGGAGGCGCTCGTGCGCTACCACTACGTCGACGAGGACCAGCGGCGGCGCGATGCGCTCGCGCGCCGCGCCGTCGGCTTCCTGCTCGTCGCCACGACGCTCGTCGCGATCCCGCTGGCGATCTTCGCCGCACCGCTGTCAGAGGTCGTGATCGACCGTCGCGACCCGGCCGTCTTCCGCGTCGCCGTGCTCGGCCTGTGGGCCTTCACCAACCTCGAGCTGGCGTACGCGCTGCTGCGCGTCGACGAGCGCGCGAAGGCGTACGCGATCACGACGCTGACGAACGTCCTGCTGACGATCTCGCTGACGGTCTTCCTCGTCGTCGTCAACGACGAGGGCGCCTTCGGCCTCCTGCTCGGCAACTACGGCGCCTCGGCGGTCGTGCTGCTGGGGCTGTGGTGGACGCTGCGCAGACGGCTGCTGCCGCGTCGCGGCGGCGCGGACCATCCGAGACTGCACACGCTCAGAGCGCTGCTGAGATTCGGCTTCCCGACCGTCCCGGCCGACGCCTCCGTCTACGCGCTCAACCTCGTCGACCGCTACTACATCTTTCACAAGTACGGCGCCGCGACGGCCGGCCTCTACGCGCTCGCGGTCAAGCTCGCCGGCACCGTCGCCTTCGTCGTACGCGCCTTCCAGTACTCGTGGCCGCCGCTCGCCTACTCGATCAAGGACGACGACGAGGCGGCCCGCTTCTACGCCTTCGTCGCGACCTACTACCTGCTGCTGACGGGCTGGGCGGTCGGCGGGCTGCTGCTGCTCGGCCGCTGGCTGACGAGACTGCTGGCGGCGCCCGACTTCTACGAGGCGCACGTCGCGATCCCGTGGCTGGCGCTCGGCTGGGCGCTCTACGGCCTCTTCGTGATCTTCGTCGTGATCGCCGGCCGCGCCGAGGTGACGACGCGCAACTTCCCCGCCGCCGCGGTCGGGCTCGCGGTCAACGTCGTGCTGCTGCTGGTGCTGACGCCGCACTTCGAGCTGGCCGGCGCCGGGCTCGCGCTGGCGGGCGCCTACGTCGCGATGCTGATCGTGATGCGGCTGCTGACGCGCAACCTCTTCCGCGTCGACTTCGAGTGGCTGCGCGTCGCGCAGATCGCGCTCGCCGTCGGCGGCGGCGCCGCGCTCGGAGAGCTGCTGCTGCCGACCTCCGGCGCGCTCGGGTTCGTGACGCGCGCCGTCGTCTTCGTCGTGCTGCCGCTGCTGCTGCTCCCGTTCGGCTTCTACCGAGCGCAGGAGCGCCAGCTTTTGCGAACTATGGTGAGCCCTGTGATCCAACGACTGCCGCGGGGCAGGGGTCGATGAAGAGCCGATGGATCACTGCAGGGACGCAGACTCGGGCGGCCGGATCGTCGCCGCCCCGCCCGCCGCTCAGGCGACCGCGCGCTACAGCCGCGTGCCGCCGCGGTTGTAGTCGGCGGCCGCCTCGCGCAGGCCTTCCCCGCGCTCGGGGTGGAGCGTCGCGCTGACGTGCTGCCAGTAGCGCGCCGGGTCGTGGCGCGGCAGCAGGTAGGCCGCTATCGCGCGCAGCGCGTAGGTCCAGGCGGTCAGCCAGCGCACGACCAGCGCCGAGGGCAGCGAGTGGTGCTTGCGCATGTAGCGCTCGCGGTTGCGCGACAGCTCGACGATCCGCCGTCTCGGCACGCTGCCGGTCGACAGCTGCTCGTGGTGGATCGCCTCGGCGCCGGGCACGTAGAGGTTCTTCCAGCCGGCGTCGTGCAGCCGCTTGCAGAAGTCGACCTCGTCGGAGTAGACGAAGAAGGCCGGATCCATCCAGCCGATCCGCGCCGCCGCCTCGCGCCGCACCAGCAGCGCCGCCGACTGCGCCCAGTCGACCTCGCGCACCTCGCTCCCGCGGCTCTGCACGGTGAAGCGCTTGTGCAGCCCGATTGCGGCCCAGAAGGCCGTCGTCGGCGTCGGGAAGCGCCACGCCGACGGGTACTGGCCGCCGTCGGGGCGCAGCAGCTTCGCGCCGGCGGTCGCCGCTCTCTCGGTCGTGTCGAGCGCGTCGTGGAGCGCCTTCGTCGCGCCCGGCATCAGCTCGGAGTCCTCGTTGAGCAGGAGGCAGTACCGGCCGCGGGCGCGCTGCATCAGCGTCGAGTCGTTCTCGGCCTTGCCGCGCCGCTGCTCACGTCTGATCAGCTCGGTCGTGACCGGATGGGCGCGCGCCATCCCGACCGAGCCGTCGCGGGAGGCGTTGTCGAGCACCAGCACCTCGGTCTCGAACGGCAGCGCCGCCTGCTCGCGCGCGATCGCGTCGAGGCAGCGCTCGAGCAGCGCGCGCTGCTCGGTGTTCACGACGCAGTAGGAGATCTCGATGCTCATGACGGGTGGCTCGTGGATGATGCCGG
>DATIOB010000019.1:0-1899 GCA_035473605.1 Conexibacter sp. | reverse complement strand
CTGCTGACGCAGGCCAACAACGTCACCCCGGACCTCGGTGCCGGCGGCGTGCTGAAGACGACCTTCCGCGGCCTCGTCGGCGCCGACGGCGAGTACGAGTACAGACGGCGCCTGTTCGCCGACTTCTTCGAGGACGCGCTGCTGCTGCTCGGCATCGCCGGCCTCGCGATCCTGCTCTACCTGCTGTTCCGGCCGCTCGTGCAGAGAACGCCGCCGAGCGAGGAGCGCCGTGCGAGAGCGCGCGCGATCGTGCGCGAGTGGGGCTCGGACACGCTCGCCTACTTCGCGCTGCGGCGTGACAAGAGCTACTTCTTCTCGGCCGACGGCAGATCGCTGATCGCCTACGCCTACGTGCGCGGCTACGCGATGGTCGCCGCCGACCCGATCGGCCCGCCGGCCCACCGCGCGCAGGTGCTCGACGAGTTCCTCGGCTTCTGCCGCGAGCAGGGCTGGGGCGTCGCCTTCCTCGCCGTGCGCGAGGCCGACGCGCCGCTCTACCGCGACCGCGGCATGCACGCGATCTACCTCGGCGACGAGGCGATCCTGCGCTGCGACACGTTCACGTTGCAGGGCGGCAGAATGAAGGCCGTGCGCGAGGCGGTCAACCGCGTCGGGCGCGACCATTCGTTCGAGCTGCTGCGCGAGAACGAGGCGTCGCCGGAGCTGGTCGCGCAGCTGAACGCGATCTCGGCCGAGTGGCGCAGAGGCAGCGACGAGCGCGGCTTCACGATGGAGCTGGGCGAGGACGTCGAGGGCGTCGACCCCGACTTCGTGATCGCGCTGGCGCGCGACGCCAGCGGCGAGCCGGCCGGCTTCCTGCGCTTCGTGCCCGCCTACGGCGAGGACCGCGGCTACTCGCTCGACCTGATGCGGCGCAAGCCCGACTCGACCAACGGCCTGACCGAGTTCCTGATCGCCAACGCCGCGCTGTCGCTCGGCGCCGACGGCGTCAGACGGCTGTCGCTCAACTTCGCCGCCTGGGGCCGCCTGCTCGACACGGCGGAGGACGCCGGCTGGCTCGGCCGCTTCGAGCAGAAGGTCGCCAAGGGGCTGAACCCGTACTTCCAGATCCAGTCGCTGCGCGACTTCAACGCGAAGTTCGGGCCCCAGTGGCTGCCCCGCTCGATCGTGATCGACGACCTCTCCGAGCTGCCGAAGGTCGCGCTGCTGTACGCGTCGGTCGAGGGCTTCCTCGACCTGCCGCTGATCGGCCGCCTGTTCGTCCCGCCCGTGCGCCGCGCGGTCGCGGAGGGCGAGAACCCGCCCGCTGGAGCGGTGTCGGCGTCGGGCTCGTGAGCGCCGCTTCGTGAGCGCGGGCGCCTGGGCACTGGTCGGCTTCCTCGCAGCATTCCTCTTCATCCGCGCCTCGACGCGGCTGATGCGCAGCCCGCGGGTGCCGTGGTGGCCGGGCTCGATCGAGACGAGAGGGGTGCACGTCCACCACCTCGTGATCGGGATCGCGCTGATGATCGGCGCCGGCTTCGTCACCTACGCGCAGGAGGCCGACGGGACGCTGCTGGCGCTGCTGGCGATCGCCTTCGGCATCGGCGCCGGGCTGACGATCGACGAGTTCGCCCTCTGGCTCTACCTCGAGGACGTCTACTGGGCGAGAGAGGGCCGCGCCTCGGTCGACGTCGCGATCGTCGTCGGCGTGCTCGGGCTGCTGATCATCAACACCGGCGGCCCCTTCGACACCGACGACGAGTCGGATTGGGCGCTGCTGGGCAGCGTTCTGTTCCATGTCGCGTGGGCCGCGCTGGTGCTCGTGAAGGGCAAGGTGCGGCTGGCCGCGATCGGCTTCTTCTTCCCGCCCATCTACGCCTTCGCCGGGATCCGCCTCGCACGGCCGAACTCGATCTGGGGCCGGCGCTTCTACAAGCCCGGCAGCAGGAAGCTGGA
>DATIOB010000018.1:0-3837 GCA_035473605.1 Conexibacter sp. | reverse complement strand
GGCAACGGCGTCTCCGAGATGGAGCCCGGAACGCTGGTCGGTCTCCAGCTTGTCGTCGCCGACGCCGACGCCGCGCACGCGCAGCTGACCGAGCGCGGCGTCGAGGTCGGCCCCGTGCAGGAGTTCCCGTGGGGCCGCTTCGTCTTCTTCAGAGATCCCGACGGCAACGGCTGGGCCGTTCAGCAGCTGCCCGACTGGCGCGGCTGAACGGACGAGCCGGGCGCGTAGTCTGGAGGCATGGCCGCCACGGACGAGATCGTCGAGCCCTGGGAGGCGCTGCTCGCGCGGGGGCGCGCCGACGATCGACTCGTGCACGAGTCGATCGTGCCGCCGCGCGCCGGCAGGGCCGTGCCGATACCGGGCGAGCTGCACCACGAGGTGCGCGACGCGCTCGGACGCGTCGGGATCGCGGCGCTGCACACCCACCAGGAGCAGGCGCTGTACGCCGCGATCGACGGCCCGACGATCGTCACGACCGGGACCGCCTCCGGCAAGTCGCTCTGCTTCAACCTGCCGACGCTGCAGATGCTGCACGTCGACCCGCGCGCGCGGGCGCTCTACCTCTACCCGACGAAGGCGCTCGCGCAGGACCAGGTGCGCGCGCTGGCGGCGCTGAGACTGCCGCGGCTGCGGCCGGCGATCTACGACGGCGACACGCCGCAGACGGAGCGGCGCGCGATCCGCAGAGCGGCCAACGTCGTGCTGACCAACCCCGACATGCTGCACGTCGGGATCCTGCCCAACCACGCCGCGTGGGGCGACTTCCTGGCGAACCTGGCGGTCGTGGTGGTCGACGAGGCGCACGTCTACCGCGGGGTGTTCGGCTCGCACGTCGCGAACGTGCTGCGGCGGCTGCGGCGGATCGCGGCGGCGTACGGCACCGAGCCGCGCTTCCTGCTCGCGAGCGCCACCGTCGCCAACCCGCTGGAGCTGGCGCAGCGGCTGACGGGGCTGGACGAGATCACGCTCGTCGACGAGGACGGCGCGCCGTCGGCCCAGCGCACGATCGCGATGTGGAACCCGCCGCTGCTCGACGAGACGCTGGGGTCGCGCGCCTCGGCGCTGAGCGAGGCGGCCGACCTCTTCGCCGACCTCGTCGCGGCCGGCTCGCGCACGATCTGCTTCATCAAATCGCGCAAGGCGGTCGAGGTGATCCTGCGCAGCGCGACCGCGCGCCTGCGGCAGATGGACCATCCGGAGCTCGCCGAGGCGATCGCCCCCTACCGCGCCGGCTACACGGCGTTCCAGCGGCGCGAGCTGGAGCAGAAGCTGATGAGCGGCCAGCTGCGCGGCGTCGTCGCGACCGACGCGCTCGAGCTGGGGATCGACATCGGCGAGCTGGACGCGGCGATCTGCGTGACGTTCCCGGGGACGGTCGCGTCGCTGAGACAGATGTGGGGCCGCGCCGGTCGTCGCGGCAGAGGCCTCGCGGTCTACGTCGCCGGCGAGGACGCGCTCGACCAGTTCTTCTGCCGCCACCGCGACGAGTTCCTCGAGCGGCCGGTCGAGGCGGCGATCCTCGATCACGAGAGCGAGCAGATCCACGCGGCGCACCTCGTCTGCGCCGCTCACGAGGGTCCGCTCTCCGGGGCGGACGCGGAGGTGCTGGGGCCGAGATGGCGCGAGCACGCCGAGCGGCTCGTGAGCGCGGGGGTGCTGATCGAGCGGCGCGGGAAGTTCCAGCTGCGCTCGCCGGAGGAGTACCCGGCGGCGCGCGTGCCGCTGCGCTCCTCCTCGACCGACGCCTTCACGCTGATCGACGTCGCGTCGGGCGAGGTCGTCGGGACGATGGAGGCGGCGCGCGCCTTCAACACCGTCCACGACGGCGCGGTCTACCTGCACATGGGTCGCGCGTTCGAGGTCGAGCAGCTCGACCTGCACGAGCGGCGGGCGCTGCTGCGGCCGTTCGACGGCGACTGGTTCACGCAGCCGCGGCGCGAGACGATGACGGCGATCGAGAGACTGATCGAGCGGCGCGAGACGATGGGCGTGCGGCTGTCGTTCGGGACCGTGGTCGTGACCGACCTCGTCGTCGGCTACCAGAGAAAGTCGCTCGTCGACCACGAGACGATCGACTTCCACGCGCTCGAGCTGCCCGAGACCGCATTCTCGACGCAGGCGCTGTGGTACGAGCTGGAGGACGCGGTGCTCGGGCCGGACGCGTTCTCGGAGCGGCTGCTGGGCGCGCTGCACGCCGCCGAGCACGCGCAGATCGCGGTGCTGCCGCTGCTGGCGATGTGCGACCGCTGGGACATCGGCGGGCTGTCGACCAACGCCCATCCGCAGACCGGGCGCCCGACGATCTTCATCTACGACGGTCACCCCGGCGGCGTCGGGATCACGCGCCAGGGCTTCCTGCGCTTCGAGCAGCTCGTCGGCGACGCCCACCGGCTCGTCTCCGAGTGCAGATGCAAGCACGGCTGCCCGTCGTGCATCCAGTCGCCGAAGTGCGGGAATCTCAACGAGCCGCTCTCGAAGGGCGGCGCGAGCGCGCTGATGCGGCGGCTGCTGAGCGATCTCTGAACGATCCGTTGCAGCGGCCGGTCGCTGCGCCGCCGCACTGCAGCTTCGGGTGTGTGAATTTGTGCAGGAGGTTGTGCACGACTCCTCGGTGCATCGCAGAGGACGATGTTCGTGGTGATGGCACGCACAGCACGCGCCTTCCCCCTCGCATTGGCTCTCGGAGCCGCGCTCGCCGCGCCTGCATCCGCGCAGGCGGCCACCGGCGGCGCGGCTCCGGAAGCCGCGCCTTCGGAGGCGGCCGCGCAGGCGGCGCGGAGCGGCGGGGCGGCGCCGGACGCGGTGCCGGCGAAGCGCGGCGGCGGCAGCAGCAGCCGTGCGAGCGGCGGCGCGGCGCCGGGCGCGAAGCCGAGCGGCTCGTCGCGGCGCAGAGCGACGCGCAGACCGGTTGCGCCCGTGACGCCCGTGACGCCTGTGACGCCGGAGCCGGTCGAGCCGGCGCCGGCGGTCGATACCGTCGCGGGCCAGTTCCCGGTGCAGGGCGCGTACACGTTCGGCGGCGAGGGCTCGCGGTTCGGATCCGGGCGGCCGGGCCACATCCACCAGGGCCAGGACGTCTCGGCCGCGAACGGCACGCCGCTGGTGGCGCCGGTTGCGGGGACGGTGACGTGGAAGGCCAACCAGCCCGGCGGGGCGGGGATCTACCTGGTCGTGCGCGGCAGCGCCGACGGGCGCGACTACGTCTTCATGCACCTCAAGCGCGGCTCGGTGCTGGTGAGCGCCGGCAGCGCGGTGGCGGCCGGTCAGCAGCTCGCGCAGGTCGGCGCGACGGGGATCGCCTCGGGGCCGCACCTGCACTTCGAGATCTGGGTCGGCGGCTGGCAGGCCAGAGGCGGCGCGCCGATCGACCCGCTGCCGCAGCTGCAGCGCTGGGCTTCGGCTCCAGCTTCGGCGTAGCTTCAGCTCCATCGGCGATGATGGGCGGGTGAGCCACTCCACGCCGACCTCGCCGTCGAGACCACCGCCGCGTTCCGCGGGGGCGGTCTTCGCCGCCCTGGCCGTGCTGGTCGCGCTCAACGTGGTGGTCTTCCTCGTCGAGCTCGCGAGCGCTCCGTTCAACGACATGATGCGCGGCAGCCTCGTCGAGCATGGCGGTCTGAGCGGCTGGCAGGTCGACCACGGAGACTGGTGGCGGATCGTCACCAGCGGCTTCCTGCACGCGAACGGCGCGCACCTGTTCGGGAACCTGGTCGCGCTGCTGATCCTCGGCGGCGTGCTGTCGGTCAGCGTCGGCCCGCTGCGGATGGTGCTCGTCTACGCGACCGGCCTGCTCGGCAGCTCCTTCTCGGTGCTCGTGTTCGACCCGAACTCCCTGAC
>DATIOB010000017.1:0-10447 GCA_035473605.1 Conexibacter sp. | reverse complement strand
CACGATCCGGCCCTCTCACTCGCAGGCGCCGACGAGACGCGCTGCCGCCGCCGCTCAGCGCGCCGGCGGCACGATTACGGGGACGACCTCGAGCCCGTCGATCTCGCGGAAGTCGGCAGGATTCGCGGTGTAGACGGGAAGCCCGTTGGCGATCGCGGTGGCGGCGATCATCGCGTCGTACGAGCGCGCGGCCGGCTTGCGTCCGGAGCGTCGCAGTGACGCGGCGACGCGACCGAAGACGCGTGCTGCAGCTGCATCGAACGGCAGAGGAACGAAGTCGGCCTCGGCCTGCTGGAGGTGCGCCTGCCGCGCGGCGCGCTCTTGCTCGTCGTCCGTCACGAGCGGACCTACCGACAGTTCCGCCAAGGTAACGGTCGTGATCATCGGCTCGTCCGGAAGCATCTCTGCTTCCTCGATGCGGGGAAGGAGAATCACGGTCGACGTGTCGAGCACGCCGCGGGGATGGCTGCTCACAGCGCTGCGTCGACGAACTCGTCGAGATCTCGACGCAGCGCGTCAGGATCGACGGGCGGCAGTCGACGCCACCGGCCGAGCAGCTCTTGCGCTGACAGGGCAGGTGCGTCGAGCGCGTGAAGCTGCGCGACCGGCTTTCCGTCCCGGGTTATCGTGATCTGCTCTCCGTGCTCGACTCGGTCGATCACCGTGCCGCCTCTGTTGCGAAGCTCGCGAATCGTCACGGTGCCCATCGGCTGAGTGTATCACCGGTGATACACGCGAATCGTCGTGGCCTGCGCTCAGTCCGCCGGCCGCCGGTACAACGCGAACAGCAGGCAGCTGAGGATGAAGGCGGCGCCGAAGTAGCCGGTCTCGACGCGCAGGACCTCGTCGGCGACGAAGCCCGAGGCCACCCAGGCGACGAACAGCACCGCCGATACGAGCCAGGCGACCGCCGCCAGCGGGGCGCGGCCGCGAGCCAGTGCGGCCTGGTTGAGCGTGCCGGCGACGAGGTGGAAGCCCATCCCGAGCGCGACCAGCGCGAGACCGCCGCGCTCGTACGTGAAGCCCTTGTCGCCCAGCAGTGCCTCCATCACCCACGGCCCGATCGCCAGCAGGCCGACGGCGCAGGCCCCGGCGAAGGCGGCGATCGCGAGCACCGTGACGCGGATCGCGCGCGAGAACTCGGCCGTGTTCTCGCGCGCCTCCAGACCTGTCAGGTGGGGGAGGATCGAGGTCTGTACCGCCTGGAACAGCTGCAGCGGCGCACGCACGATCAGCAGCACGTTGAAGACGAAGCCGGCCAGCGCCGGACCGGAGTCGTGCTCGACGATCAGCACCGCCGCGTTCATCAGCGTCTGCTCGGCGAGCATGATCGCGAAGACCGCGATCGCGAAGTGGGAGCCGCGCTTCAGCGTCAGGTCGGCCGAGGCCTCCTCGATCTCGGCGTGGGCCGGACCCTCGCCGGCGGCGTCGAGGACGGCGACCGACGACGCGTCCGGCAGCGGGTCGTGGCCGCCGCGCGCCAGCCGCGTCAGCGCGAACGGCACGACCGCCAGCGAGACGAACGGCGCGACGGCGATGCCGATCGCGATCGCCGTCTGCCCGGAGGTGATCCCGAGCACGGCCGCGACCGCGAACATGAAGCGCGAGGTCGACTCCAGCAGCACGAGCCCGCCGTAGCCGGCGAAGCGCTCGTGGCCGGCCAGCCAGCCGCGCGCGAAGTAGCTGCCGGCATACGCCAGCACGGCGATCACGAGGATCCAGTAGAGCGCCGCGGAGCCGCCGAAGAGGTCGTCCTGGATCCGCGTCCGCAGCGCCAGCGCGACGACCAGGAAGACGAGCGCGAAGGCCGCCTGGATCAGCGCCGGCGTGCGCAGCGAGTGGTCGTGCAGGCCGCGCGCGCGGCGGTCGGCGATCGTGCGCGAGAGCAGCTGCTCGATCGGCCGGTAGATCACCGACAGGATCACGAACGCGATCGACCACAGCAGGCTGACGTGGCCGTAGTCGGTCGCGCTCAGCTCGTGCGAGGCGAGCGCGAGGTAGAGGAAGGAAAGGATCCCCGTGGAGGCGATCCCTGCGGTGAGCAACAAACGGCCGCGCGAACGGCCGCCGCCTCTCCCTGCCATCAGCGTCGTGGCGCTGCTAGCCGAGCTTCACGAGCAGCATCGTCCACGGGAACGGAGACCGAGCCTCGACGACCTCGCCGTGCTGCGACAGCAGCTTCACGAACGATCTCTTCGACCAGTGGTTGACGTGCCCGGGCGTGTTGCCGAGGTCCTTCACGTAGGCGCCGCGGGCGATGTTCAGCCCGCGCCAGAGTGGCTCACGCGGGACCGAGACGAGCAGGTGGCGGGAGGCGCAGCGCGCCATCTCGGCGACCGTGTGCTCGGGATCGGGCACGTGCTCGAGCACCTCGATCGCGCTGGCGAGGCCGAACTCGTCGTCGGCGAACGGCATGTTCTCGGCCTTCATCACGCGGTACTCGAGGTTCGGCGCGGTGCGCGTCGCCTGCTCGGCGAGCAGCTTCGGGTCGTCGAGGTCGATGCCGACGATCCGCTTGTCGCCGAGCGCGAGCGCCCACTGGTGCGTCAGCACGCCCTCGCCGCAGCCGACGTCGAGCACGGAGCTGGGCGACGCCTGCACGAACAGCTCGCCGAGCGTGCGCTCGAAGTTCGACATCAGCCGGCGCACGACCGGGTTGGTGGAGCCGTACTTGTCGTACGTGTTCCCGGTCGGGACGGCCTCGGCCGCGGACGTGGTGCTCATACCTCGACTGCCTTTCGCTCGCCGGTCTCGCCGCTCTCGCCGGTCGACCCGGAGGCATCGGCAGCGGCGTCGCCTTCGGTCGGCCGCGGCGCGCCGGGCTCGTAGTGGGAGGGTGGGATGCCGAGCTGCAGCTCGATCCGCCGCACCCGTTCGAAGGTGCGCTGCGAGAGCGTGCGCTGGGCGGCCAGCAGGTCGCCGATCACGCCGAGCGCGAACAGCAGCATCGTGCCGGTGAAGAGGACAGAGCCGAGGATCAGCGACTGCACGTGGCCGGCGCCCTCGCCCTGCAGCCAGAAGACGAGGAAGCGCGCCCAGACGCCGAGCGCGAGCAGGCCGACGACGGCGCCGGCGGTCCAGAAGACGCGCAGCGGCTCGTACTGGGCGTAGATGCGGAAGATCGAGACCGAGTTGCGCCGCACGTAGGCGCCCATCGACGGGAAGAGGCGCGACTCGCGCGTCTTCGGGTTCGTTCTGATCGGCACGTCGTCGATCGCGACGAGCAGCTTGCCGGCCTGGATGATCGTCTCGAGCGTGTAGGTGAACTTCGACACGACGACCATCTGCAGCGCGGCCTCGCGGTTGTAGGCGCGGAAGCCGGAGGTGGTGTCGGGGACGTTCGTCGAGGAGGCCTGGCGCACGACCCAGGAGCCGAGCTTCTGCAGCGAGACCTTCAGCGGCGAGAAGTGCTCGATCGTCTCGACCTGGCGGTCGCCGATCACCATGTCGGCCTCGCCGGCGACGATCGGGGCGACCAGCTTCGGGATGTCGCCGCCGTAGTACTGGTTGTCGGCGTCGGTGTTGACGACGACGTCGGCGCCGAGCTTCAGCGCGGCGTCGAGGCCGGCCTGGAAGCCGGCGGCCAGCCCCTTGTTGTTGGTCAGCTTGACGATGTGGTCGACGCCGTTCTCGCGCGCGACCTCGATCGTGCGATCGGTCGAGCCGTCGTCGATCACGAGCGTCTCGATCACGTCGATGCCGGGAATCGATCTCGGCAGGTCGGCAAGCGTCGCGGGAAGGTGCTCTTCCTCGTCTTTACAGGGGATCTGGATGATCAGCTTCATGGGGGAATCCGGTCGCCGGGGGCGCGTGGCCGTGAGGTGTTCGTGGTCCAGGGTAGGCACCACGGGGGATGTCAGGCGACCACCGTTGACCGTCGGCCGGTGCCGTAGACTCGCGCCGCAGTATCCCAAAGGACCGGATGGAACGCCACGCACGCCGGCCGCGTCCGCGGATCGACGCCCTCGGGCTGGGCCTCGTCGCCGTCCTTCTGGGCGCGTTCGGGCTGCGGGTCTGGGGCATCGGCCACGGCCTGCCGTTCTCGTACAACATCGATGAGGAAGGCCATTTCGTCCCGGTCGCGATCGGGTTCTTCGGCCACGGCTTCAACCCGCGCTACTTCCTCAACCCGCCCGGCTTCACCGAGCTGCTGTACGCCGTCTACGCCGTCTGGTTCGGCGGCCGCGAGGCGGTCGCGAAGGCGTACGTCGACGATCCCAGCCAGGTCTTCCTGATCGCGCGCGTCACCGTCGCGCTGCTGGGGACGGTCTCGGTCTGGCTGCTGCACCTGCTCGGCAGCCGCCTCTTCGACCGCCGCGTCGGCCTGCTGGCGGCGGGCATCGGCGCGGTCGCCTTCCTGCCGGTCTTCTACAGCCACCTGGCGCTCAACGACGTGCCGTCGATGGCGCCGGCGACGCTGGCGCTGCTGTGCGCGGCGCTGGTCCTGCGCGGCGGCGGCCGCGCCGGCGGGCTCGGCTGGCTGCTGCTCGGCGGGCTCGCGGTCGGCCTCGCCGCCGGCACCAAGTACACCGCCGGGATCGTGCTGCTGCCGCTGGCGACGGCGGTCCTGATCCGCACGCGCGACGAGCGTCAGAACGTCGCGCATGCGCTGGCGGCGCTGGCGCTGGCCGCGCTCGCGACGGCCGTCGGCTTCCTGATCGCCAACCCGCACGCGCTGCTGAGCTTCTCGGAGTTCCGCGCGGGCGTCGGCAGACAGCGCGAGCTGGCCGGCGGCGACGAGCTGGCGAAGCTCGGCCTGACGCAGGAGAACGGCGTCCTCTACTACCTCTGGGCGTTCACCTGGGGGCTCGGCTGGATCCCGGCGCTGCTGGCGCTCGGCGGGGCGGTCCTGAGCTTCTTCAAGGAGCGCCGGGTCGCGCTCCTGCTGCTGCCGACGGTCGTCGTCTACCTCGCCTACATGGGCACGCAGGACCGCTACTTCGGCCGCTGGCTGCTGCCGCTGTTCCCGATCGCCTGCGTGTTGGCGGCGTGGTTCGCGGTCTGGCTGATCGAGCAGGCGGCGGCGCGCTGGCCGCGTGCCGCGCGCCCGGTCGCGATCGTCGTCGTGCTCGCGATCGTGGGGCAGGGGCTCGTCTACGTGATCCACAACGACCGCGTCCTCTCGCGCCCCGACACGCGCGGCCTCGCGCACGACTGGATGGTCGAGAACATCCCCGCCGGCACCAGCGTGGTGCTGGAGCCGATCGTGCCGGCGCGTTGGAGCGAGGACCCCGACCGCGCCGATTCGGCGACGGCGAGCGGCAAGCGCTGGGAGCTGTGGGACACCGCCCGCGCGACCGTCGACGACTTCGGCAGAAGACTCCCGAGCAGCCGCTACGTCAAGGTCGACAAGTACGAGCGCGTGCTCTACCCGGAGCTGCTCGACGAGTACGCGGCGGCCGGCTTCTGCTGGGTCGTGATCGGCTCCCACCAGCGTGATCGCGCGTACGCGCAGCCTGATGAGGTGCCGGGGGCGCTCGCCTACTACGACGCGCTGGAGCAGCGCGGCGAGGAGGTGGCGCGCTTCAGCCCCTACAAGGAGGGGGCCGATCCGCCGACCTTCAACTTCGACTGGGCGTTCGACTACTACCCGCTGGCGTACGAGCGTCCGGGCCCGGAGATCGTGATCTACAGGTTGTCGGGCGAGGGCTGTTCGTGAGCGTCTGCGTATCCTCAAGCGGCAGGGCTTGAACGGAAACCCGACGAGACCCATCGGACTTGCCTCCAACAACTGACACCGACCGCCTCTTCCTGGCCCGCACGCTCGAGCTGGCTCAGCGCGGTCGCGGCCGCGTCAGCCCCAACCCGCTGGTCGGCGCGCTGATCGCGCGCGACGGCGAGATCATCGCGGAGGGCTGGCACAGCGAGTACGGCGCGCCGCACGCGGAGGTCGAGGCGATCCGCGCCGCCGGCGACCAGGACCTCTCGGGCGCGACGATCTACGTCTCGCTGGAGCCCTGCTGCCACACCGGCAAGCAGCCGCCGTGCACCGACGCGATCCTCGCCGCCGGCATCGGCCGCGTCGTGATCGCCTCCGACGATCCGACGGAGAAGGCCTCCGGGCGCGGTCTCGGGATCCTGCGCGACGAGGGCGTCACGGTCGAGGTCGCCGAAGGCGAGCTGGCCGCCAGAGCCCGGCAGCTCAACCAGCCGTTCCGCAAGCACGCCCGCACCGGCCGCCCGTGGGTCCTCTTCAAGTCGGCGATGACGCTCGACGGCAAGGTCGCCACGCGCGCCGGCGACTCGAAGTGGATCTCCTCGACGCAGAGCCGCGAGCTGGCCCACCACTGGCGCGCCGAGTGCGACGCCGTCGCGGTCGGGATCGGCACCGCGCTCGCCGACGACCCGCAACTGACGGCGCGGATACCGGACGTCGCGCGCCAGCCGCGCCGCGTCGTCTTCGACTCGCTCGCGCGCGTGCCGCTCGACGCGCAGCTGGTGCAGGCGGCCGCCGAGGTGCCGCTGACGGTCGTCGTCTCGCGCGCCGCGCCGCGCACCGCGACCGACGCGCTGGAGACGCACGGCGCCGAGGTGATCGTCGCGACCGGCGCCAACGAGCCGGCCCGCGTCGTCTCCGCGCTGGACCAGCTCGGCGCCGTCGGCGTCGGCTCGATCCTGCTGGAGGGCGGCCCGCGCCTGGCCGGCGCCTTCCTCGACGCCGGCGAGATCGACGAGCTGCGGCTGTTCCTCGCGCCGCTCGTGCTCGGCGGGCGCACCGCGCGCGACCCGCTCGAGGGCGAGGGCGTCGAGACGATCTCGGAGGCGCTGCGCGCCCTGACCCTGGATTGCGATCGCGTGGGGGAGGACCTGCTCGTCTCCGCCCGCCTGAAGGAGTGGTGATGTTCACCGGACTGGTACAGGGACTCGGCACCGTCGCCGCGGTCGAGCCGACCGGCGACGGCGTCCGCCTGGCGATCGCCACGCCGCTCGGCAGAGAGCTGGCGCCGGGCGACTCGATCGCCGTCAACGGCGTCTGCCTCACAGCGGTCGATCCGACGAACGGGACCTTCGCCGCCGACGTCATGAACGAGACGCTGCGGCGCTCGTCGCTGGCCGAGATCGGGCCCGGCAGCGAGGTCAACCTCGAGCTGGCGATGCGCGCCGCCGACCGCCTCGGCGGCCACATCATGCAGGGCCACGTCGACGGCCTCGGGACGATCTCGGCGATCGAGCGGGACGGCTTCGCGCGGATCGTGACGATCGCCGCCGGCCCCGAGCTGCTGCGCTACGTCGTCGAGAAGGGCTCGATCGCGATCGACGGGGTCTCGTTGACGGTGTCGTCGGTCGACGACGAGTCGCTCAGCGTCTCGCTGATCCCGGAGACGCTGGAACGGACGATCTTCGGCGCGGCCGAGGTCGGCAAGCCGGTCAACCTTGAAGTCGACGTGCTCGCGAAGTACGTCGAGAAGCTCGTGGGGGCACATCGATGAGCCAGTCGGAGTCGGACGTGAGAACCACCGCGGCGGCCTTCGCCACGATCGAAGAGGCGATCGAGGACATCCGCCAGGGCAAGATGGTCGTCGTCTGCGACGACGAGGACCGCGAGAACGAGGGCGACCTGACGATGGCCGCCCAGTTCGTCACGCCCGAGGCGATCAACTTCATGGCGAAGGAGGGGCGCGGGCTGATCTGCCTCGCGCTCACCGGCGAGCGCTGCGACGAGATGGGCCTCGACCTGATGGCGAGCAAGAACGAGTCGTCGTTCGAGACCGCCTTCACCGTCTCGATCGAAGCGCGTGACGGCGTGACCACGGGCATCTCCGCGGCCGACCGCGCGCACACGATCCAGGTCGCGATCGACCCGAAGGCCGCTCCGCGCGACCTCGTCCAGCCCGGCCACGTCTTCCCGCTGAAGGCGAAGGAGGGCGGCGTGCTCGAGCGGATCGGGCAGACCGAGGCGGCCGTCGACCTCTCGCGCCTGGCCGGCCTCAACCCCTCCGGCGTGATCTGCGAGATCATGAACGACGACGCCACGATGGCCCGCGTCGGCGACCTCGTCCCGTACTGCGAGCGCCACGGCCTGAAGATGGTCACGGTCGCCGACCTCGTCGCCTACCGGCGCAAGCACGACAGACTGGTCGAGCGGGTCGTCTCGACGAAGCTGCCGACCGCCTTCGGCGACTTCGACGTCGTCGGCTACCGCTCGCTCGTCGACGACAAGCACCACGTCGCGATGGTCAAGGGCGACGTCGCGGGCAAGGACGACGTGCTCGTGCGCGTCCACTCCGAGTGCCTCACCGGCGACGTCTTCCACTCGCTGCGCTGCGACTGCGGCGAGCAGCTCGAGTCGGCGCTGGCGATGATCGAGGAGCGCGGCGAGGGCGTCCTGCTCTACCTCGCGCAGGAGGGCCGCGGAATCGGCCTGCTGAACAAGCTGAAGGCGTACAAGCTGCAGGAGCAGGGGCTCGACACCGTCGAGGCCAACCTCAGACTGGGCCTCCCGGCCGACCTGCGCGACTACGGCATCGGCGCGCAGATCCTCAAGGACCTCGGGCTCACGTCGATCAGGATCCTCACGAACAACCCGAAGAAGATCATCGGGCTGGAGGGCTACGGGCTGTCGGTCACCGACCAGGTGCCGATCGTGCCGACGCCCAACCCGCACAACGAGGCCTACCTGCGCACCAAGCGCGACCGGATGGGCCACACGCTCCACCACCAGGGGCTCGCGCTCGACGAGGAGATGATCCTCGAGGAGCACGAGCACGACCACAAGCAGCAGAGGGAGAACGCCGATGGGCGCTGAGAACCGCCGCTTCGCGCTCGTCGTCGGGCGCTTCTACGAGGACCTGGCGGAGAAGCTGGTCGCGGGCGCCACGGCGGAGCTGGAGCAGCACGGCGCCGAGACGGTCGACGTCTACGACGTGCCGGGCGCCTTCGAGCTGCCGCTGGCGGCGAAGTACGCGGCCGAGTCGGGCAGGTACGACGCGATCGTCGCGCTCGGCGCCGTGATCCGCGGCGAGACCGATCACTACGACTACGTCTGCGGCGAGTGCGCGCGCGGGATCCAGCAGGTCCAGCTGGCGACCGGCATCCCGGTCGGCTTCGGTCTGCTGACGGTCGACACGCGCGAGCAGGCCGAGGCGCGCGTCGGCGGCGGCGCCAAGCGCGACAGCGGCGCCCACGCCGCCGAGGCGGTGCTCGCCTCGCTGAAGGTGAAGGAGTCGGTCAGACAGCAGCGCGCCCGCACCGGGTTCGTCGTCGACTGACCGACTCCGGTCCCGCTATCTGGCGGCCTCCAAGGCCGCCAGACGGCGCTCGAGGTCGTCGATCCGCGCGTCGGCGGCGTCGGCGCGCTCGGCGAGCGCCTGGCCGGCTGCGAGCGCGACGCCGGCCTCGTCGAGCTGGCCGATCGTCGTCGTGTCGCGGCCGAGGCCGAAGGCGGCCTTGAACGCCTGCGCGGTCGGCCCGAGGTGGCGGACGCCGCCGGCCTCCGCTCTGTACTGCCAGCTCGTGATCGGCATCCCGGCGAGCCGCTCCAGCAGCCGCTCGCGGTCGACGGCGCGGAAGCGGTGCTTGAGCCGCGCGTCGCTGGTGCAGTCCCATGCGCCCGAGCCGGCTGCCAGGTTGCAGCCGGTCGACCCGTCGGCGCTCGTGCGCAGACGGACGCCGCCGGCGAAGCGCGCCGCCAGCTCGTCGTCGGCGCCGCTCTCGAAGCCGCCGCCGGAGGAGTCGCCGAGGACGAACGCGCCGCGGTGCGAGGCGGTCACCTCGGTGCCGAAGGCCAGCGACGACTCGCCGCCGGCGACGGAGCTGAAGCCGAGCGCCGCCGCGTACTGGCCGGACGCGCTGTTGGAGCGGCCGCCGAAGACGCTGGCGTAGTCGCCGGCCGCCTCGTTCTGACGCCCGCCGGAGATGGTCGCGTAGGGGCCGGAGGCGGTGTTGCTGATGCCGCCCGTGACGGTCGAGAGGTCGCCGCCGGCGCGGTTGTCGTCGCCGCCGCCGACCGTGGCGGTGTCGCCGGAGGCGGTGTTGCTGCTGCCGCCCCCGACCGTGCCGAAGCTGGCGCCGACGGTGTTGCTGCGCCCGCCGGCGACGGTGCCGTAACCGGCCGTGACGGCGTTGGGCAGCTCTTCGCTGCCGCCGCCGCCGATCGTCGCGCCGGCCGCGTCGGCGGCCACCGTGTTGGCGCCGGCGCCGCCGACGAGGCTCGCCGTGGCGTCCTCGCGCGGCTCCAGCCGCAGCGCCCGCGCGCCGTCGACGCGCAGCTCCAGCGGCTGGGCGTCGGTGGTGCCGAGGAAGCTCTCCGCGGTCGTCTCGGCGTTGCCGACGCGGCTCCAGGCGTCAGCCGAGCCGGGGGCGCCGGGCTCGCCCGTCTCGCCTCTCGGACCTGCCGCTCCGGGCGCGCCTCTGGGGCCGGTCGCGCCTCTGGCACCGGGCACGCCCTGTGCTCCGACGGGCCCGGTCTCGCCTCTGGGACCGATCGGGCCGGTCTGACCGACGGGCC
>DATIOB010000016.1:0-11599 GCA_035473605.1 Conexibacter sp. | reverse complement strand
GTACTCGCCGAACTCTTCATCCTCACGCATCTGCTCAAGCGCAGAAATGACCCGAAGCGCTCGTCGGACGCGCTGGAGGCTAAGAGTGAGTGCGTCGGCCACTTCTCGGTCCGTGTAGCCGAGGTTCTCGACCATCGTCTTGATTGTCTGCGCGGCCTGATACCCGCCCCACTCGCGAATGCCGCTGATGTGGCGGACACCCTGAATGACCCATTGATCGAGGCGCGCGATCTCGGGGTCACCCTGCAAGAGAACAAGGACACTCGGCTCGCGCAATCTCGGAAGGAACTGCTCCTCGATGCTGATGTCGCCCGCGTGGTGCAGGTGCAGGAGCGACTTGATTGAGCCGATCCGACGATTGCCCTCGACTACGACGAACTTTTCGGGGTCGCCTTGCAGGGGTCGGACGACGATCCGATCGAGCGGAATGAGCCCTGATCGTCGGATCGACGCTCGGAGCCCGCCCATGTCGTAGGGCCCCTCGTTCAGCCTGCGAAGAATGTTCTCCTGGACGCCAGGTTCGGCGATGCGCTCCTCGGGCGTCTCTTCGCTCGTGACCCCTGCGAGTCGGGGGTTGTTCGCGTCGAGCAGGATGTTGTCGATCGGAATCGACCGCTCCTCGAAGCGATCCAGGAAATCGGGGACCGGCACGCTTAGATCGCCTCCGAACGGGAGCGGTGAACTCGGAGCAAGGTTCTCATGCGGTAATGATCACGGACCGAGCGTATGCGCGCACATCGTGCATGAGAACCTGCTTCATTTGTCAGCCGTGTCCAGCATCGACGGTGGCGATGGACCACGCAACCTGTGCGACGCACTGCCCGCGCCGGGTCCTAAGGACGTATTCCGCCGGTCGGCAGAACGGCGCGTCGCTGGCCTGTCGCCTGCAATGACCGACATGCTCTGTTGGATCAAGCGGTGCTGTTTCGTCGGCGTGCGAGGAGCAGATCTACGAACAGGGAAGCAGCAATCGACGCGGCCGCGCCGATCGACAGCAGCCACAAGTCGCGCCAAGTGTCCGCGTTGGGCGACGCCAAGGCAAGCCATCCGCGGCAAACCTCGTCGGATCGCGCCAGCTCGTAGCTGCTAAGCGGAGCCCCTCCTCTAAGGGCGCCTTCCTCTGGGGGCACACGGTCAAGCACGCTGAAACTGACTCTTGTACTCCCGGGTCTGCATCTCCATGACGCTTTGCCCGACGGATTTGGCTGTGTTCGTGACGCATCAAACAGCACGTCAAGGTTGGAGTCGACGGTGATGAGGCCGGTTGCTGCCACCGCCCAGCCAGTCGTGTACTCAGGCCCCCATATATCTCGGTCGATCTTGGTACGTGGTCTACCGTCGGGCCCGACTTCTCTCGTCGTCGTGGTGACGGTTCCGGACCCGTTGAAGGCCAATCCAGCGCCGGAGTTTCGTCCAAGCCGTTTGTTGACCGCATCGGCGGTCGTGAGAGAAAGCTCTGCTTGTCGAGGGCCGACGAGTTCTGGAAGCGACAGCCAGCAAGTACCAAATCCGCGCGGGGAGAGCCAATCGACATCGAAGCCGATCTGCACTTCCGTGGCTTTACTGGACCAGCCATCGATCCGAGTAGCCCCGACCGAGAAAGCGCCGAAGGGCTCATAGGGGTCGCCGTCGCTCTCGTCCACGGTCCAAGCCCAAGACGAGTCTGTCGCCAATCTTTTTCCGGACCAGTAGTAAGGCACCACGTATTCGATCTTCGCGCCAGACGGCATGAGGCCGACGGCGAAAAGCGCTCTCTTCGCCGCGCGCACCGGTTCCTCCGCGAAGAACTCTTTCGGAAGAGTGATCATGACCGCGCCATGTACAGGCTCGTCGCAGCTTTCAACGGTGAGGCGCAGCGCTACGACGTATCCCGAACGATCATCGTGAGGGTCTGCGGCCGGGATCGCGGCGGCGAGTGTCGGAAGCAGTTCATCCCTCGGCGCTGGGGTGATGGGGAGCACGCGCTGAACTGCCACTACGACGATGACTGAGAGTGCGATCGCCAGTCCGAGCTCCCAACTCGTCCGAGTACGCAGCCGCGCGAGGAGCACACGTCGTGATCGTCCGAACATGACGGAAAACCATTTCAACGCGAGTCGGGCGCGACGACGAGCTGCGCGCATTCCCCGGTTCGCCCGAACAACGAGCTTGCCAAGCCGGGCTCGCGCTGCCGATGCCCATTGCGGACGTCTTCGTGAGCGCTTCGCGGAAGGCGGAGATCTTCGCTTTGCCGGCACGGCAGAAATACTGCTGATCAGCTTCGGGGCGGGCGCCGCTAGCGATCTGAGCTTCGACGGCTTGACCCGATGGGAACCGTGGGGAGCTGCCGTCGCGGTTAGGTGTTGCAAACGCACCGTTTTGGCGCAACACTGCTACCTAGAGAGTTGTTCAACCTGTTGGTCGTCGCGCCCTGCATGGATGAAGGGGTGGTGGGTTGTGCTGTCACGTCCGGTGTCCGCGTCGTCGGCGGATCTGATCGCTCGTCGCCTGTGGGTGATCGGGCAGCCGGTGCGTGTGCGGCTGATCGAGACGTTGGATCGGGTCGGTGAGGCGTCGGTCGGCGAGCTGGCGGAGGCGGTCGACGTGAGCATCACGGACGCTTCGCAGCATCTGAGAATTCTCCGCGAGGGTGGCGTCGTGCGGCGCAAGCAGGCGGGCCGCCACGGGCTCTACCAGCTGGTGGCGCCGGCGAGGGTCCTTTCGATCTACGACCAGGTCGCCGCTGATCTGCGAGACCAGGCGGATCGAGGACCGCGGGAGCTGCTGTAGGGGCGCTCAGCTGAGCGCAGCGAGCCGTTGCCGCAGGCGAGCGATCGTGCGCGGCTGGCAGCGGTCGAACTGGGGGCGGGCGCCGAGCTGGGCTTCGAGCTGGGCGCGGTCGAGCTGGGCGGCGACCTCGACCGCGAGCACGCCTTGGTGGAAGTCCTCGACGTCGAGCGCGTCGGGGTCGATGCGCTCGATTGTCAGTTCGCCGGTGTCGGCGTACCAGCAGACGCGATGCGGGTTGCCGGCCTCGTCGGTGAAGTCGGCGCCGATCTCGAGCGCGTCGCCTCGTCGGCGTTCGTCGTCGCGCAGGAAAGCGTCGTAGGTGAGGACGGTTGTGTTTTCATCTGCGGTCATTTGCGTGTTCTCTTACATGAACGAATTCGCAAGTAAATCGCGGTTTGAACGGGCGATTCCCGAGACATCATGGTTTTACGCAAGATTCCTCTTGCAAAGGTCGGGGGCCAAACGGAAGGGAGATCGCAACCGATGACGATACGAGTCTATCGTCGCGCAGGGGCAAGAGGGGGATTGCATGGCGCCTCTCCATGACAGCGCCTGAGCGAAACTCCACCGGCGCCGCCGAGGGGCGGCGCCAGGCGCCCGACGAGGTGCTTGAGCTGGTGACTGGTCGGTTGCGACTGATCGGCGATCCCATGCGGGTGCGGATCATCCGGCACCTTGAGAGGTGCGGGACCGCGACTGTCCAGGAGATCTGCGATGCCGTTCGTACCCCGCACCAGAACGGATCGAAGCACCTGCGGCTGCTGTTGAGCGCGGGGATGGTGATACGCGAGCGCGAGGGCAACACCATGCGCTACGAGCTGGCGGACTTCACGGTGCCGTGGGTGCTCGACAAGATGACTGCGAGCGTGAAGGCGCGTCTGGAGGAGCAGGTCGAGCGTTTCGCCGACGCCTGACGACGACGTTCCGCCGTGCGCGAGGAACGCCCTCGGGGCTGGCCCATCCGGGCTGGCGCCGAGGGCGATCTTCGTCGTTAACGCACCGTCGACATTTCACTATGCAACTAAGTGTCCCCATAGTTGTAGACAACGCTTGCGGGTCCGCGTAGAACTTGTGACGCACTCGATCAGCCGCTTCATCACATACCGCTGATCGCCACCTCGTTCGGAGGGCGTTACAAAGTGAAGGCTTCGATTCATCGAGGCGTTCCGCGTGAGCTTGCGCGGAACGCAGGTCGCGCGACGCTGTGGGCCGCGGTTGGCCTGGTGCTCGTGCGCGGCGTCGGCGACATCCTCGCCGACGATCCGCAGCCGGCCGCGCACCCGGCGCCCGTCCGGACGAGCGCGGCGCAGTTCCCCGACGGTGAGGCGCGGACGTTCGCGATCGCGTTCGCCCGCACCTACCTCACCGTCGACCCCAGAGACGACGGGCGCGGCGCGCGGCGCCTGGCGCCGTTCGTCTCTCAGAGTTTGAGCGACCAGGTGGCACCTTCGGTGTCGCCGCGCAGCCCAGGGGCTGAGGTCGCTTTCGCGACGGTGGCGCGGGAAGTTCACCTGGGCGAGTCCCGCGCGCTCATCACCGTCGCCGTCTTCCTGCGCAACGGGCGCGACCGGTACCTCACGGTGCCGGTCGCCCGCGACGAGGCGGGCGGGTTGGTCGTCTACGACCTGCCCGCGCTCAGCGCAGCGCCTGCCGCCGGGGCCGGAGATCCCCCGGCGGTGTCGGAACTGTCAGGCCCGGACGGCGCGGCCGTCGAGGACTTGGCAGCCCGCTTCCTGCGCGTCTACCTCCACGGCGGCAGCCGGGCCGAGCTGGCCTATCTGCTCGCTCCGGGCGTGCACGTGGCGCCGATGGGGAGGGGCCTGGTCGTCGAGGCGATCGAGGAGGTCGCTCGCCTCGGCGCCCTCCACCCGACCCGGCTTCAGGTCGCCGTCACCGCCCGCGTGCGCGAGAGCGCGACGCGGGCGAGATACCGGCTGCGCTACCGCCTCGCCGTCGCGCGGACGGACCGCTGGCAGGTCATTTCGGTGGCGGGAGGGCCGGCGTCATGAGCGCGGCGCGAAGGGCCTCGATCGCGCTCGTCGCGCTGCTGGCGATCGGCGCGCTGCTGCTGGCCGCGCCCGATGCGCTGGCGCAGTCGGGCAACGACGTGGGCCGCAACATCGGCGATCTGCTGCGGCAGTACGCGACGCAGATCTACGGCGGGATCGTCGCGATCGTCGGCCTCGTCTTCCTGCTTAACCGCCGCTACAGCGAGCTGGCGATGTTCCTCCTGGCGGCCGTGGTCGTCGCGTGGCTGGTCTTCAGCCCCGACCAGATCGCCAACGCGGCGCGCGCGATCGGACGGCGGGTGCTCGGATGACCTCCACCGATCGTCACCCGGTGCGCTCCTACCAGCGGATCTTCCGCCCCGAGCGCCGGATCTACCAAGTCGAAGGGCACCGCCTGCCGGTCCCCGGTGGCGTGCCGTTGCGGTGGCTGGGCTACGCGATCGGCGCGCTGCTGGCTGTCATCGCGCTCTCCACCCGCTCACTCCCGTTGAGCGTCTTGCTCGCGGTCTGCGTGGCGGCAGCCGGCGCGATGCTCGGGGCGCGGTCGGGCGCGTTGGTCGCGGGGGCGGCGGCGTTGGGCGGCGCGCAGGTCGTCGGCTACATGCTGGCGACGGTGGACTGGCCGATGCGGCTGGTCGTGCTGCCGGCGCTGGTCGCGACGCTCGCGACCCAGGCGACCCCGGACGGCCGGGCCGCGCACCGCTTCGCGCGGTCGTGGCTGACGTTGCAGATGCGGCCCGAGCGGCGCACCCTCGGCCGCGCGCTGCCGGCGGCCGGCGAGCCGGTCGCGCTCGCCGGTGCGCTGACCGTCGCGCCCGATCACCACGGGCAGCGCCTGCGCCGCGCTCGCGTCGACGGACCCGCCGTCGTCCGCTTCGGCGTGCCGGTCCACGTCGGCCGCCGGCCCTGCGGCCGGCGCCGGTGGGCGCGGTCGCGTGCGTGGCGCGGCGCGGAGCCGGCGCAGCGCGTCGAGCTGGCGGCGGGCGAGCGGTTGGAGGTCGGGCGATGACCGGCTTCCCGCTGCGCTACGCGCGCGCCAACGTGCTGCTCGGGCCGGGCGGGGAGGCGGCCGCGGTCTACCGGCTCGGCATGGTCGCCTACCCGTTCCTGCCGGCCGCGGAGAAGTGGCGGCAGCTCAGGTTGCTGGAGCGGTGGGCGGCGATCGTCGGCGCCGACTTCAGCCTCTACCGCGTCGCACGCGCCTTCCCCGCCGACCGCTACACGACGGACACGGCCCAGCTGCTGGACGCGCGCGGGCAGCCCTCGGAGGCGTTCGGCGCGTACCTGGCCGGCCAGGAGCTCCGGCTCTCCCAGCTGGCCGCGCACCTGCCCGAGCTGTACGCCGTCGTCGTGCTCGGCGAGCCGGCGGCGGGCGGGCTCGGCGCGGGGCTGGTGCGCTCGGCCGACCGCGCCCGCCGCCGCGTCGAGGCGCTGACCGGCGTCGGCGCCGGCCAGCCCATCGGCGCCGGCGAGCTAGAGGCGCTCGCGGTCGCCGAGCAGCGCGTCTTCGACCAGCTGGCCGGCGTGCTCCCGTGCGAGCGCGCCACCACCCGCCAGCTTCAATGGCTGCTGCGTCGCGTCGAGCTGCGCGGCCTCGGCGAACCCGAGCTGGACCCGCACTGGGAGCCGGACGCGCTCGTCCTCGAGACACCGGACGGCCAGCTCGCCTACCGGCCGCTGGAGCACGACCTCTGGCGCTGCTGCAACGCCCCATTGACCGAGCCGCGCAATGGGCCGGCGCGGCTGGTCGTGGAGAGCGAGCGGGGCGAGTCTCATCAGGCGTTCCTCATGGTCGGCGAGCTGTCCGATGCGCCGGAGTTCCCCGGGCCGATGGCTGAGCTGCTGTTCGCGCCGCTGGAAGGCGTCCGCTTCCCTGTCGATGCGGTCGTGCATGCGCGGTGGGTCGGCAACCGGGACGCGCTGGCGCAGGTGCGGCGGCGGATCACCGACGTCGAGCAGGTCTACCGCGACCAGACCGAGGGCGACATCCGCGGCCCCGGCCTGCTCGCCGAAGAAGACCGGCTGCTCGCGCGCGAGTACGAAGCGGTCCTGCAGGGCTCCGCGCACCCGCCGATGCTCTACGCCTCGATCGGCTACGCGCTCGGCGCCCCAGACGCCGAGGAGCTGGAGCGGCGCGTCACCGGGCTGCGCGATCAGTTCGGCGACATCCGCCTCTACCGCCCGCGCGGCCTCCAAGCGACGCTGTATGCCGACCACCTGCCGCGCCCCGACGGCGGCGCGGTGCGCGACTACGTGTCGCAGGTGACGGTGGAGCAGCTGGCGGCGCTGATGCCGCACGGCACCGTCGCGCTCGGCGCCGAGCATGGCATCTACATCGGCGTCTCCGGCGGCGCCGCCGGTCGGCCGGTCAAGTACGACCCGACGGCGCCCTCGAGACAGGCGCGCACCTCGGCGGTGCTGCTGGCCGGCACGCTCGGGAGCGGGAAGACGGTCGCCGCGCAGGCGATCGCCTACGCGGCCGAGCGACGCGGGTCTTCGGTGGTCGACTTCGATCCGAAGCCCGATCACGGGTTCGATCGCGTCCGGCAGCTGGACGGGCGCGTCGACGTGCTGGCGCTGTCGGGCGCCGAGCAGCACCGCGGCGCGCTGGATCCGCTCGCGATCGGCTTGGAGGACCTGCGCGAAGAACTCGCGTCCTCCTACTACCTCGACTTGCTGCGCGATCCGCCGCCGTCGTGGGAGAACCAGATCCAGCGCGCCGTGCGCGAGCTGGTCCGCCGTGGCGAGCGCAGTTCGCTGGCGATCATCGATCAGCTGCGCACCGTCGATCACGAGGCGGCGCGCGACGTCGCCGACGCGTTGGAGGTCGTCGCTGACTTCGGCCTCGCGCGCCTTGGCTTCGGCGACGGCTCGCGCCCCGACGTTGGGGCGGCGGCGTCGCCGGTGACGACGATCCGCACGCCCGGCCTGACGCTCCCGGACCCGCGTGCCTCGCGCGAGACCTACACCCGCAGCGAACGCGTCTCCGTCGCCACCCTCTCGCTCGTCGCCGCCTACGCGCTGCGGCTCGTCGCCGGCGACCGCACGCGCCACAAGGTCGTGCTGCTGGACGAGGCGTGGTTCCTGCTCGCCTCCACGCAAGGCCGGTCGTTGGTCAACCGGCTGGTGCGGCTCGGGCGCGCGTTCAACGCGACCGTGCTGCTGGCGACCCAGCGGCTCGACGACCTCGGCGACCTCTCCGATCTCGTCGGGACCTACTTCGTCTTCGGGCAGGAGTCCGACAGCGAGGCCGAGCAGGCGCTGAGACTGCTCGGCCTCGACCCGGCCGACCGTGCGCTGGTCGCTCGGCTGCGCAGCTACCGGCAGGGGCTCTGCCTCATGCGCGACCTCGACGGCCGCGTCGGCGAGCTGCAATTCGACCTCGCGCCCGACCTCCTCGCCGCGCTCGACACGACCCCGAAGGCGGTGGTCGCATGACCCGCCGCCGCCTGGCGCTCGCCGTCGCCGGCCTGGCTGCGCTCGTCGTGCTGGTCGTGCTGCCGGCGGCGGAGGCGGCGGACGTCTTCGGCAACGTCGCGCCTGCCTCGCAGCTGCCCGACGGCGCGCTGACCGACCGCTACCCGCTCGGCTCCTACCTGCTCGATCACCACTTCGACGCCGTCAAGGCCGGGGTGCTGAGCGGCGTCGACGTCTCGGGGATCCCGCCGACGATCGCGTGGTTCCTGGCGCAGCTGTTCTGGCAGCTGACCGCGTTCCTCGCCAACGCCGTCATCACCCTCTTCACCTTCGCGTTCTCGCTCGACCTGGTCAACGGGTCGAGCGCGACCGGCGGCAACGGGGCGCTGGCGCCGGTGAGCGAGGCGGTGCGGACGATCTACCGCGACGTCTTCGGTCAGGCGTGGATGACCGTCGCCGTCCTGATCGCTGGCATGTGGGCGATCTGGAACGCGCTCGTGCGCCGCCGCTACACCGAGACGGCCGGCGCGCTGGCGACCTCGGTTGTGTTCGTGACGATCGCGCTCGCGTTCGTCACCCAGCCCGAGCGCACCATCGGCACCGCCTCCCGCTGGACCAATCAGATGTCCGGCGCGTTTCTGTCGCTCTCGGCCAACGGCACCGTCACCGACCACGTCGACGCCAAGCGCCAGGTCAGCGATCAGCTGTTCAAGACGCTGGTCTACGACCCCTGGGTCGTCTTGAACTTCGGCGGGCTGGAGCACTGCGTGCGCGACGCCGGCAGCGACGATCCGGTCTCGGTACCGGTCCGCCCGCTCTCGCCCAACCCGGCCCGCGACGCGCAGCTGGCGCGCCAGCTGCGTCAAGGCCAGCAGGTCGAGGCCGACGGCAAGGTCTGCGTCAACAACGCGGCCAAGTACGCGCCGCACTTCCTGCGGTTCCCGTTCGAGTCCGACCAGCGCAACGCCGAGTACGAGGCGCTGAAGGACGGCGACAGCTCCAAGCTGCCCGACGAGGACCCCGGCAAGAGAGACGGCACCTATCGGCTGAGCGCGGTCGACAAGCCGGCCGCGGAGGCGATGGGCAAGGGCGGCCAGTACCAGCGGCTCGGGATCGCGGTCGTGATCTTCCTCGGCGAGCTGGGCGCCTTCCTGCTGATCGGCGCGCTCTCGGTCGCGGTGATCCTCGCGCAGGTCCTCGTCCTCCTGCTGCTCGCGTTCGCGCCGATCGCGCTCGTCGCCGCCGTCATCCCCCGACGCGGCCACGACTTCTTCCTCGGTTGGCTCCAACGGCTCGCGACGTTCCTCGTCAGGAAGGCGATCTACAGCCTGATCCTCGCCGTCCTGCTTGCCGTCGCCGCCGCGCTCGCCAGCGCCGCGTCCAACCTCGGCTGGCTGATGGCCTTCGGGCTCCAGGCCGTCTTCTACTGGACCGTCTTCCTCTACCGCCGCCAGCTGACCGGCCAGCTCTCCCACGCCGTCACCGGCACCTCCGGCGCTCGCGAGGAACCGCGCGCGATCGGCGGGGCGCTCGCTCTTTACGCCAGCGGCCGGCTGCTGCGCCGCACCCTCGGACGCCGCCAGCAGAGCCCCACGACCGACGCCGCCGCGCCGCCGACACGGCCTCAGCTGCCGCCCGAACCGCAGCAGCTGCCCGAGCCGCCCGCGCCGCCGCAACGGCCGCCCGCGTCCGATCCGCCCGACGACGGCCCGCAGCCGCGCGGCGGTGGCGGCCGGGACGACGGCGACCGCCCGTCGGCGCCGTCGGACCGGTCGCCCGAGCGCGCTGAGCGACACGACTCGACCGCCCCCGGCGCGCCGCTGCTGCCGCCGGCCGCCGCATCGCCGGCGGATGGTCCGGAGCGGCCCGCTTCGGCGGATGGCGGGGCGCGGCGGCCACGTCCGCGGCGCCGCGCTCGACATGCAGCACCGGGGGCTCGAGAACTCGCTCCACACGCCAAGGCCGACGCCGACGCCGGGGGTGGCGCTGCTGCGGCCGGCGAGCGCTCGACGGTGCCGGCGCCGCCGGTCGGCCGCGAGCAGCCGCAGGAGCCGCCGCGAGCGCCGGCAGCCGCCCATGCGGCGGCGCCGTCGGCCGGCGGGGAGGCGGCGCGGCGGACGGGGGAGAGTCCGCTCGCGCGCGGGCTGCGCCGCGACGCCCAGCGCCTGCACCTCGACGCCGCCCGGCTGCACCGCGACGCGCAGCAGCTCGGCGACACCCGCGACACCGACGTGCCCACGCGCGGCCCGGCACCGGCCCCGCCGGTGCGACGCGCGACCCCGACCGCCCCGCCGAAGGGAGGTGAGTCCGCATGACCGGACCGTCGTCGCTGCGCGGCTGGCTCGAGCGCCCGCTGCGCGAGCGCGACCGGCAGCGCGCCTTCGCGCTCGCCGCCGCCGCGCTCGTGCTGGCCGCCGCGATCCTGACCCTCACCGGACGCGACCACCGCCAGCCGCCGCCCGCCACCGCCGCGCCGCCGACCTCGCCGGCCGTCGTGCCGCCGCCGGTCAGCTCGGTGCCGGCCTTGCGCGCACCCACGCGCGAGCACGCGCCGGAACCGGCCCCGAGATCGATCCGGCGCGTCGCGTGGCGGTTCCTCGCCGGCTACCTGCCCTACCTCTACGGCCAGCGCTCGGCGCGTCGGATCGACGCCACGACCGCGCGGCTGCGCCGCAGGCTGGCAGCGAACCGGCCGCGCGTCTCGCCGGCCGCCCGCCGTCGCAGACCGCGCGTCGTCGCCCTGGAGGGCGATCGCGCGCCTGCGGGCCGCTGGCTGGTGCGGGCGCGGATCGCGGACGGCAGCGTCGTCGCCTACCCGATCGAGCTGCTGATCCGCGGCCGGCGCGTTGTCGCGATCGGGGGTGAGTGACGTGCTCGGCAATCGAACCGCGCGCCTCGCCCTCGTCACCGGGCTCGCCGCGATCGCACTGGTCGTCATCGCCGTCTTCGCCTTCGCGCTCGCGCTCGGCGGCAGCGACCTCGACTGCCTCCCCGGCGACGGCGGCGGCGGGGCGGGGCCGGCTCCGTCGAGAGCGGCGCGCCGCGACATCCCGCCGGACCGGTTGCGGCTCTACCGCGCCGCCGGCAGACGGATCGACATCGACTGGACCTTCCTCGCGTCGATCGGCGCGCAGGAGTGCGACCACGGGATGTGTCGCGGTGACAACGGCTACGGCTGCGCCGGTCCGATGCAGATCTCGATGCGGCGCGGCAGCCCGTGCAGCCCGTCGACGAGCGAGCCGACGGAGTGGGAGCGGTGGGGGATCGACGCCGACGGCGACGGCGACAAGGACGTCAACGACCCGACCGACGCGATCTTCGGCGCCGCGCGCGTGCTGCGCTTCTCCAAGAACGCGCCGGCCGCGGGCGGCAGCTACGCCGACTACCGCGCCGCCGCCTGCCGC
>DATIOB010000015.1:0-2823 GCA_035473605.1 Conexibacter sp. | reverse complement strand
GGCAGGCGCAGGTCGCGCTGACGACCGGCGCCAACAGCTGGGCCGCCGGTCTCGACGTCGTGGTGGAGGGCAGAGCGGTGCGCGTGGCGGAGCCGGCGTTGCTCCAGCACCTCGCCGACGCGTACCTGGAGAAGTACGGCGACGACTGGCGCTTCGGCGTCGGGGACGGCGGCTTCGAGACCGACGGCGGCACCTTCGCCGCCGTCTTCCGGATCGAGCCGGCGAAGGTGCTCGCCTTCGCCAAGCAGCCGCACGGGCAGACGAGATACCGGTTGGGGTGAGGGCCGTCGGGCGCGGCGATCGCGCCCGGAGGGTCGCCCGAATGACAAGCTCGCTTGACACCCGTGGCGGTGACAAGCAAGCTTGACACCAGTGCGCAACGACGTCCGTGAACGGCGAACGCAGAGAGGCCTCTCGCAGGCCGCGCTCGGGCAGGCGCTCGGTGTCTCACGGCAGACCGTCAACGCGATCGAGACCGGTCGCTACCTGCCGTCGTTGCCGCTTGCGCTCGAGCTGGCGCGCTACTTCGGCGCGCCGGTCGAGTCGATCTTCCACCCCGACGACGGAGGTCCGTCATGACTCGCAGGCTCGACACGTCCGCCGCCGTGCTGCTCGGCGCGGGCGTCGCAATCGCGGCGGCGATGGTCGTCGCCTTCGCACTCGTCAGCGACGTGGTGTGGGGGCTCGCCTGCGGCGCGATCGTGCTCGTGTACACGCTGGTCGTCGTGCTCGGCCGCAACCGCAGCGGCACCTTGGAGGTGCTGAGCGGCGCCGGCGACGAACGCGCCGAAGCGATCTACCTGCGCGCGAGCGCCGTCGCCGGCGGCCTGACGATCACCGTGATCATCTGCTGGTGGATCGTCGCGATCGCGGTCGGCGCCCAGACGACCACGCTGACGATCCTCGGCGCCGTCTTCGGGGCCGCCTTCATCGTCGCCAGCGCGGTGCTGCAGCGGCGGTCGTAGACGACTCCGCTACGCCCCCGCGCCGCTCGGGCGGCCCAGTTCGCGCGTGAGGTTGGCGGCCAGCTCGTAGGCGCCGGTGAGCATGTTGCGCAGGAGGGCGGCGTGGAGGGGCGGGTTGCTGTCGGCGAGCGCGTGGAAGTCGTCGGCGGCGAGCACGAGCAGGTCGCCGTCGGTGTCGCCGCGGGTGTCGGCGGTGCGGGCGCCCTCGCCGAGCACGGCCATCTCGCCGATCGTCCAGCCGGGGGTGAGCGTCGCGAGCCGACGCCGGCCGCCGTCGGGCAGCGGGACCGACGTGCTCAGCTCGCCGCGCATCAGCAGGAAGACCTCGGTCGCCTGTCCGCCGACGCCGGCGATCAGCTCGCCGGCGGTGAACGAGCGCGGTCGCAGCAGCGCGGCGAGCTGGGCGAGCTGCTCGCCGGAGAGGTCGCGCATCAGGCGGTGCTCGTCGAGCGAGCAGGCGGCGCGGGCCAGATCGCCGCCGCCGTGCCGCGCCAGCAGCCGCTCCTCGATCCACTCGCTCGCCGAGTCGCGGTCGGGAAAGATGTGCACCGCGTCCGCGCCGTCGCCACCAGCCGCCGCTGCTCCATTCGTCGCGCCGCCGGAAGCCGCACCGCCTGTGGCCGCGCCCACCCCCAGCGCATCGCGCCCCGCGCGCTCGACGAAGGCCAGCTCCCGGCCTTCCTCGTGCAGCCGCGCGGCGGTCGCGTGCAGCAGGCGCACCGACGGCGGGTCGACGTACTCGGCGTCGCGCAGGTCGATCGCGGCGACGTCGAGCGGCTCCGACAGCACCGCCCGGATGATCCGCTCGGCGCTCGCGACGAGCACGTCGCCCTGCAGCTCGAAGACGATCCCGCGCCGACCGACGCGCTCCAGCAGCTCCCGCTCGGCCGCCGGCCGGCGCCGCCGCGACGGCTCGCGGTCGACGGCGTGCCGCGCCGCGATCGCGACGTGCGCCGGGCGCGAGGCGCGCAGGAAGTGGAGGTCGAGATCGCGCGACAGCTCGCCGCAGGCGAACACGCCGCGCACGCTGTTGCCCCACGCGTCCAGCCGCGGCGAGAAGACGGCGAGGCCGAGCTGTCCGGGCAGCAGCGCGAGGATCCCCCCGCCGACGCCGCTCTTGGCCGGCAGCCCGACGCGCACCATCCAGTTGCCGGCGGCGTCGTACATCCCGCACGTCGTCATCACGCTCAGCACCTGCTGCACGTGCTCGCGCGCGAGCGCCCGCTCGCCGGTCAGCGGATGGACGCCGCCGTTGGCGAGCGTCGCCGCCATCAGGCTCAGGTCGCGGCAGTCGACGCCGACCGCGCACTGGCGGAAGTAGACCTCCAGCGTCGCGTCGGGGTCGCCGTCGAGGATCCCGCGCGAGCGCAGCATCCAGCCGATCGCGCGGTTGCGGTGGCCGGTCGCCGTCTCCGACGCCGCGACCTCCTCGTCGACCGCCAGCGGCCGCCCGGCGAAGCGCGAGAGCCCCGCGACGATCCGCCCGAGCCGCTCCTCGCCGGCGACGCGCGGTCCGCCCGCACCGCCCGCGCCCGCGCCGCCGCCACCCGCACGCCCGCCACCCCCGACCAGCGACGTCGAGGTGATCGCACCCGCGTTGATCATCGGGTTCAGCGGCCGCCCGCTGACCGGGTCGAGGCTGATCGAGTTGAAGGCGTCGCCTGAGGGCTCGACGTCGATCTTCGCCTCGACCGCCGCCACGCCGGAGTCCTCCAGCGCCATCGCGTACGCGAACGGCTTCGAGATCGACTGGATCGTGAACGGCGCCTGCGATTCGCCCGCCTCGTAGACGTCGCCCTCGTGGCTTTCGAGCACGATCCCGAACGCGCGCGGATCGGCGTGCGCGAGCTCGGGGATG
>DATIOB010000014.1:0-6202 GCA_035473605.1 Conexibacter sp. | reverse complement strand
CACGATCCGGCCGACCTTCATGCGCGGGTCGAGCGAGCCGACCGGGTAGTGGACCTCCAGCTCGCGGGCTCTGACGAGGACGTCGCTCATGCGCGCTCCTTGCGCTCGGTGTCGCGCAGCCAGCAGCGCGCCAGGTGGGTCCCGCGCGCGAACGCGGGCGGATCCTGCGAGCAGGCCTCGAAGGCGTGCTCGCAGCGGGGGGCGAAGCGGCAGCCGCTCGGCCGCCGGCCGGGGCTCGGCACCGTGCCGGGGATCGCGTACAGCGGCTCCTCGTAGGAGGAGCCGAGCAGCGGGATCGCCCGCAACAGCGAGCTGGTGTAGGGATGCTGCGGATCCTCGAACAGCGCCTTCACCTCGGCCCGCTCGACGATTCTGCCGGCGTACATCACGGCGACGCGGTCGGCCGTCTCGGCAACGACGCCGAGGTCGTGGGTGATCAGCAGCACCGCCATCTGCAGCCGCTCGCGCAGCTCGCCGATCAGCTCGAGGATCTGCGCCTGGATCGTCACGTCGAGCGCCGTCGTCGGCTCGTCGGCGATCAGCAGCCGCGGGCTGCAGCTGAGCGCGATCGCGATCATCACGCGCTGGCGCATGCCGCCCGAGAGCTGGTGCGGATAGTCGCGCGCGCGCCGCTGCGGATCGGGGATGCCGACCAGCTCCAGCAGCTCGACCGCCCGCCGCCCCGCCGCCTTTGCGTCGACCGGCTCGTGCAGCAGCACGCTCTCGGCGATCTGGTCGCCGATCCGCAGGACCGGGTTCAGCGAGCTCATCGGCTCCTGGAAGATCATCGCGACGTCGTTGCCGCGGACCCGCTGCCAGTCGCGCTCGGCGAGCTGCAGCAGGTCGCGGCCGCCGAGCCGGATGCTGCCTCCGACGCGGGCGGCGCCGGGGTCGAGCAGGCCCATCAGCGCGAGCGCGGTCACGCTCTTGCCGGAGCCCGACTCGCCGACGAGGCAGACGGTCTCACCGCCGCGCACGGTCAGGTCGACCTGCTCGACGACGCGGGTCCAGCCGGTCGCGGTGCGGAAGCTCACGTCGAGCCGCTCCACCGTCAGCAGCGCGTCCTCCATGCCCACCTCCATCATCGGCCGCGCAGCCGCGGATCGAGCCCGTCGCGCAGCGCGTCGCCGAGCAGGTTGACGCCCAGCACCACGACCATGATCGCCAGCCCGGGGAAGATCGCGACCCAGGGCGAGACGAGCATGTAGGTGCGGGCGGTGCTGAGCATGCCGCCCCACGAGGGGTCGGGCGGCTGGGTGCCGAGGCCGAGGAAGCTCAGCGAGGCCTCGGCGAGGATCGCGGTGCCGAGGTAGGTGCTCGCCATCACGATCAGCGGCGCGGTCACGTTCGGCAGCAGGTGGCTGCGGATCGTCGTCGCGCTGGAGCTGCCGAGCGCGCGCGCCGCGTCGATGTACGGCTGCGTCATCACCGCCAGCGCGGCGGAGCGCACGACGCGCGCGAAGGCCGGCGCATAGGCGACGCCGATCGCGAGCATCGCGTTCGTGCGGCTGGGGCCGAGCAGGCCGGCGACGACGATCGCCAGCACGAGCGCGGGCAGCGCGAAGAGGATGTCGACGAAGCGCATCAGCGCGGTGTCGACCCAGCGGCCGTAGAAGGCGGCGACGAGCCCGATCAGCGAGCCCAGCAGCGCGGCGACGCCGACCGCGGCGAGGCCGACCTCGAGCGAGACGCGCGCGCCGCGGATCACGCGCGCGAGCGTGTCGCGGCCCAGCTCGTCGGTCCCCATCGGGTGCGACCACGACGGCGGCTGCAGCCGCGTCGCCTCGGCGGCGGCCGGGTCCGGCGGCCACAGCAGCGGCCCCAGGACGGCGACGACGACGGTCAGCAGCACGATCGAGAGGCCGGCGATCGCGATCGGCGTGCGCAGCATCGGCGAGAGGCTCACGCGGCGGCGGGCCGCGCCGTCGGCGCCGCTCAGCTCGACCTCGGTCGCGGAGGCGATCGTGTGCTCGCTCATCGCAGCTCCACGCGCGGGTCGACGACGGCGTACAGCACGTCCGCGAGCAGGTTCATCAGCACGAAGGTCGTCGCGAGCAGCAGCGTGACCGTCTGGATCACGGCGTAGTCGCGGTTGAAGATCCCCTGCACGAGCAGGTTGCCGAGCCCCGGCAGCCCGAAGACGACCTCGATCAGCGCGGTGCTGGCGAGCAGCACGCCGACCTCGAAGGCGGAGACGGTGATCACCGGCAGCAGCGCGTTGCGGAGCGCATGGCGGATCACCACGGTGCGCTGCGGCGCGCCCTTCGCGCGCGCGGTGCGGACGTAGTCCTCGCCCAGCACCTCGAGCATCGTCGCGCGCACCATCCGCATCACGAGCGCCAGCATGTAGACGGCGATGCAGAGCGCCGGCAGGATCAGCGCGCCGAGGTTGCCGAGCGGGTCGGTGAACGGGTTGATGTAGGTGCTCGGCGGCACCCATCCGAACAGCGAGGAGGTCAGCAGCAGCATCAGCGTCGCGAGCCAGAAGCTCGGCAGCGAGACGCCGATCATCCCGATCGCACGGCCGGCGTAGTCGATCGTCCTGCCGGCGCGCACCGCCGACAGGACGCCGAGCGGGACGCCCACCAGCACGGCGATGATCACGCCCAGCACGACGATCTCCAGCGTCAGCGGCAGCGCGGTCGAGAGCAGGTTCGAGAGCGGCTCGCCGCTGCGCAGAGAGACGCCGAGGTCGCCGGTCGCCAGCCCTCGGACCCAGTCGAGGTACTGGACCGGCAGCGGGTCGGCAAGCCCGAGCGCCTCGCGCAGCGCCTCGCGGCCGTCGCTGGAGCCGCTGACCGTGTCGCCCGAGCTGGCGTCGACGACGTCGCCCGGCAGCAGCCGCACGAGCAGGAAGATGACGATCGAGACGCCCAGCAGCGTGAACCCCAGCTGGGCGACCCGGCCGGCGATGTAGCGCGGCACGTCAGCTCGCCTGCACGCGCGCGGTCGCCAGCCCGGGGTTGAAGTCGGTGTAGGCGACGTACATCCCCGCGACCCGCTTGGAGACCGCCTGGAACTTGTAGGGGTTGCAGAGCGGGATGTGCAGCGCCTCGGTCAGCGCCAGCCGCTGGATCTGCTCGTAGATCGGTCTCCGTCTCGCCGGCTCGATCGTCGTCGCGCCCTGCGCGATCAGCCTGCCGAGCTGCGGGTCGACGTCTCTGACGCCGGGGAACCAGACGTCGCTGTAGAGCGGCTGCGCCGGGTCGAAGTCGCTGACGAAGCCGGCGACGTCGCCGCGCATCCCGCGGTAGGTGAGGTGCAGGTCGAATCTGCCCGCGCCGTTGTTCTTCGCGAAGGCGGCCAGCTCGATCGGGCGGATCTTCAGCTCGACGCCGACGTCGCCGAGCTGCTGCTGCAGGATCTCGGCCGACTTGACGAGATCCGGGGTCGTCGCGGCGACCTCCAGCTCGATCTCGAAGCCGTCGGCGACGCCGGCCTCCGCCAGCAGCGCTCTCGCGCGCTCCGGGTCGTGCGTCAGCAGCTCCTCGCGCAGCACCGTGTCCGGCAGCGCCCAGTCGCCGTAGCCGGGCGGGACGATGCCGGAGAACTCGGCGTTGCCGGCGTAGACGCGGTCGATCAGGTCCTGGCGGTCGATCGCGTGGTTGATCGCCTGGCGCACGCGCTTGTCGTGCCACGGCTTCGGCTCGCCGGTCCCGATCGTGAACTGCAGCTCGCGGTGCGCGGCCACCAGGCCTCTGAGGACCTCGACGGCGGGGTCGGCGCCGAGCACCTCGGCGATGTCGGGGGAGATCGAGCAGCCGTCGATCTGACCGGCGCGCAGCGCAGCGAGGCGGCCCTGCTCGTCGGTCATCACGCGCAGCGTCAGCCTGTCGACGCCGGGCTGCTTCGGGTCCCAGTAGTCGGGGTTGCGCTCGTAGGTGACGCGGTCGTTCTGCTGGAAGCCGACCAGTCTGAAGGGGCCGGTGCCGATCGCCTCCGTGCGCGGGTCGACCGTGTCGTAGAGGCCCTCCGGCACGATCGAGGAGTGGCGGCCCCAGGCGAGGAAGCCGGGCAGGCGCGCGTCCGGCTGCTCCATCGTGATCCGCACCGTGCGCTCGTCGACCGCGTCGACTCTGGCGATGCTCGGGACGTGGACGGCCATGTCGGCGGTGCCGGGCGGCGGCGGTCTGCGCTGCAGCCCGATCGAGTAGACGACGTCTCTGGCGGTCACCGCTCTGCCGTCGTGGAATCTCGCCCCTTCGCGCAGCACGAACTCGAAGGTCGAGTCGTCCGGCGAGCTGTATCTGGCGGCGAGCGCCGGCACGATTCTGAGGTCGCGATCCCACGTCAGCAGCGACTCGTAGATCGGCTCCGTCGCCTCGCGCGTGGCACCGAGGGTGGCGCCGAAGGGGACGAGGAAGACCGGGTCCGACGAGACCGCCCAGGTCAGCTCTCCGCCTCTGCCGGCCGCGTTGGAGCCTGCCGCTCCCGTGCCGGTCCCCGACTCGCTTCCGCACGCGGAGACCGTCAGTCCGAGCGCCAGCGCACCGACGGCGACGCCCCCTCCGACCAGCAGCTCGCGCCGGTCCGGCCGCAGCTCCTTCATCTCTGTTCTCCGTTCGTCAGCACCGTCCAGAGACGGCATAGGCTAGATGCTATAGCGGCACTGTTTGCCCAGCTCTGCAACGCGCCAAACATCGATCTGGGTCGCCGCGCGGTCGCCTCGAGCTGGCGTGCTGCGCGGCGCTGTCGGACGGGGCGGCGGCGTCCGCCGTCCGAGGTCCGCCCGCTTCAAGACTCAATCATGCAACCGGAGTCATTGAATTCCCGTCTGCCTTGCGGTCCTGTCCTGCGGCTGGCAGTGAGTCTCGCGCCTCGTTTGGAATGCTTGCGCGCCAGCAGTTCAAGTGATAGCTATAGCATTTAGTATTTATCCTAGAGAGAGGGTGCGAATGCGACGGTTGCTGGCCGGAGTCGTATCGGCCGTATTGCTGGGCTGCCTGCTGCCCGCGGCTGCGAGCGCGTTGGACGTCGACGTGACGGCGGCGCCGTACAGAGCTGCCGGTGACGGGGTGACGAACGATCGCGCGGCGATTCAGAGCGCAATCGATGCTGTGAACGCGGCCGGCGGCGGGACGGTGACGCTGCCGGCGTCGAGAACGTTCCTGTCCGGCAACCTGCGGCTGAAGTCGAATGTCGAACTGATCATCGCCAGAGGCGCGACGCTGAAGCAGAGCCAGACGGTCGCCCACTATGACTACACCCCCCTCAGAGGGATGATCATCGACCTCACGATCCCGTGGAACTTCACCTTCTACCGGAACTTCCCGCTCGTCTACGCGGCATCGGCGAGAAACGTGAAGGTGACCGGCAGAGGCACGATCGAGATGACCCACCTGCCGGACGTCGCCGACACGATCCTCAACGACGCGATCGGTCTCTACCAGGTCTCCGGCTTCGAACTGGCCGACCTGCACGTGATCGGCGGCGGCGTCCCCTACATCGGCATCTACTTCAGCGACAACGGCTCGATGCACGACATGACGCTCAACGAGCCCTACAAGGACCCGGTCAGCGGGCTCGAGCTGATCAGCTCGCAGCACGTCGTCGTCGAGGACAACGTGATGCGCAACCCGGACGGCAGACCCGGGGTCACCGACGACGGGATCGCGCTCGGCACCATACACAGAGATCCGCGCTCGACCGGCTGGTGGAGAAGCGACGTGTCGGAGCCGCTCTCCGACGTGATCGTGCGCAACAACATCGTCGAGACGGAGTGCTGCAGCGCGCTCGCGTTCATCCCGTGGGCGTCGGTCACCGCCGACAAGCGCGACGGGGAGATGCGCAACATCCTGATCGAGAACAACGTCCTCAACGCGCCGGCGACGTGGGACTCCGTCAAGTGCTGGTGCGACAACCCCTGGAACGGCCCGGGCGGCGCCGCGTACACCGCGACCGACAGCGATCAGGCGCAGATGACCAACATCCGCTTCTCCGGCAACACCTATGCCGGAAGAGTGAACGAGTTCATCAGAGCCAACATCGCGGGCATCCGCGGCGCCCCCTTCCATCCCGGCGAGCCGTTCATCCAGAACCCAGGGTTCGAGACGACCGGGACGTCCAGTTGGTCGACGGTCGGCAGCGCGAGTATAGGTAGAACAGCCCTCCATCATGCCGTTTTAGGCAACGACCCGGAACAGGCTGTTACTAAATACTTGGATGCATTTCCTAAGCCTAATATCACTCGTCAAGATATAGA
>DATIOB010000013.1:0-3346 GCA_035473605.1 Conexibacter sp. | reverse complement strand
GCTGGCAACCTGGGGCCTCAGCCTGATCATGCAGCAGGCCTTCCGCTCGACCTTCGGCGCGCCGAGCGGGCGCGCGACTGCTTCTCCCCCGCCGCCTGGGAGCGGATCGCCGCGGTGCGCGAGCGGTGGGACCCCGACGGCCGCGTCCCGAGCGCTTACTGAGACAGCTCGTCGAGCCGCACGTCGGTGACGAGCATGTGCGCCGACAGGTGCGTGATCGCCAGCGCCGGCCGCGCCGCCTCCAGCGACAGCTGCGGCGTCACCCCGCAGGCCCAGAAGACCGGCACCTCGCCGTCGGCGACGCTCACCTCGCCGATCGCGTCGAGCGGGTCGTCGAGGTCGACGCCGAGCGCCGCCGGATCGCCGACGTGGACCGGGGCGCCGTGCAGCTGCGGATAGCGGCGCGAGACCTCGACGGCGCGCTCGGCGGCGGCCCGCTCCAGCGGCCGCATCGAGACGACCAGCGGCGCCGCGAAGCCGCCGGCCGGGACCGTCTCGCGCTGCGTGCGGTAGATCGCGCCGCCGAAGCCGCGGCGCTCGTAGGCGAGGTCGACGCCGTGGCGGCGCAGCGCCTCTTCGAGCGAGAAGGAGCAGCCGAAGGCGAACGCGACGAGGTCGACGTTCCACAGCTCGTCGAGGTCGCTGACGACGCCGTCGGGCTGGCCGTCGCGGAAGACGCGGTAGGCCGGCAGGTCACGGCGCAGGTCGATCCCAACGCCGAGCGACGGCAGCCGCGGATCGCCCGGCAGCGAGCGCGCCAGCACCGGCGCGACCGCCGGGTTGGCCGCGCACCAGGCGCCAAACTCCTCCGCCCACAGCTCCGGCAGCACGATCAGGTTGCACTGCACGCGGCCGGGCGCGACCTCGCGCGTCGGCCCGCTCCACGTGCCGGCGCGCACGGCGCGGCGGTAGGCGGCGAGGTCGCGCGGGTCGATCGCGTCTGCCTCCGCGCGAGCGGCCGCCCGCTCGCTCACTGCGCGACCTTCGCCGCCGGCTGCATGATCGTCTCGTAGACGCGGGCGCGCAGCGAGACGAACTCCGGCAGCGCCTTGCTCTCGACCTGGTCGCGCGGGCTCGGCAGCTCGACGGTGAGGATCTCCTGCACGGTCGAGGGCGGGCGGCTCAGCACGACGACGCGGTCGGACATGTAGACGGCCTCGTCGATGTCGTGCGTGACGAGCACGATCGTGACGCCGAACTGCTCGCGCACGCGCAGCACGAGGTCCTCGAGCTCCGCGCGCGTCTGCGCGTCGACGGAGGCGAACGGCTCGTCCATCAGCAGCACTCTCGGCTGGTAGGCGAGCGCCCGCGCGATCGCGACGCGCTGCTGCATCCCGCCCGAGAGCTGCCACGGGTAGTGGTCCTCGAAGCCGGCGAGCCCGACCGCGCCGAGCGCCTCGGCGGCGACGCGCCCCTTGTCGGCGACCTCCTGCTTGCGCCGCAGCGGCAGCTCGACGTTGCGCCGCACCGTCAGCCACGGGAACAGCGAGCGGCTGTAGTCCTGGAAGACGACGGCCAGCTCCGGCGGCGGCGCGGTCACCGGCACGCCGCGCAGCAGCGTCTGCCCGTCGGTCGGCGCCAGCAGCCCGGCGATGCACTTCAGCAGCGTCGTCTTGCCGGCGCCGGAGGGGCCGACGATCCCGACGAACTCGTGCTCCTCGACGGTGAAGTCGAGCCGCTCGATCGCGCGCGTGACCTTCGCGCCGCTCCCGTAGCTCTTCGACAGTCCAACCACTTCAAGCACGTCGTTCTTCCCTTCTGTGGTGTGTCCGGTGACGGTCGCCGGGTCCGGCGCCGTCATCGTCGTGGCTGGCAAGGACGCAGACCCGAGTAAGACCCGGGGTCTTTCGAGTGGTCGAGGACGCCGCCAGGCGCGGCGAGGACAAGCCCGACTCGGTGAACGTTGCCGGATGCACCACTAGTTGGATCCGTCGCCGCGCACGTTCCAGCGCAGCACGCGCCGCTCGATCACGCCGAAGAGCAGGTTCAGTCCGAAGCCGAGCAGCCCGAGCAGCAGCACGCCGGCCCACATGTCGTCGACGGCGAACTGCTGCTGCGCCTGGAAGACGAAGTAGCCGATCCCGTTCGTGCTCGCGATCATCTCGCTCGTGACGAGCAGCAGGATCGCGATCGAGAGGCTGGTGCGCATGCCGGCGAAGATGCGCGGCGCAACCGCCGGCAGCACGACCAGCCGCAGCCGGTCGGCGCCGCGGATGCCGTAGACGCGCGCGGTCGCCAGCATCGTCGCGTCCAGCTCTCTGACGCCGTCGCTGGTGTTGAGCATGATCGGCCAGCAGCAGACGAAGGCGATCACGGCGACCTTCGTTCCGCCGCCGATCCCGAACAGCACGATCGCCGGCGGCAGCAGCGCCGCGGCCGGGATCGAGCGCAGGAAGCTGACCACCGGCGCGGCGATCGCGGCCAGCACCGGCGAGGAGCCGATCGCGAAGCCGCCGACGACGCCGATCGCGATCGCGGCGCCGTAGCCGAGCGTCATCCGCACGAGGCTGGGGACGACGTCGCTGCCGACGTGCTCGAACAGCCACGTCGCGCGGAAGGCGTCGAGCACGTCGCCCAGCGGCGCGACCGCGTAGCTCTCGTTGCTGTCGGTGTAGAGCCACAGCAGCGCGACGATCAGCGCGGTGGCGCCGACCTCCAGCGACAGCCAGCCGAGGCGGGCGCGGCTCAGGTGCATGCGGCTCATCCCTCCGTCCCCACGCGCTGCGACTGGTGCCAGTGCAGGAAGCGCTTCTCCAGCCCGCCGAACAGCAGGTGGATCGCGATCCCGAGGATCCCGGAGGCGACGATCAGCGCGTACATCTCCTCCGTCTGGCCGACCGACTGCGCCAGCGAGATCGACTTGCCGAGGCCGTTGTTGCCGGCGACCAGCTCAGCCGTGACGGCGACGATCAGTGCGATCGCCGAGGCGATCCGCAGGCCGGTCGCGATGTACGGCAGCGCGCTCGGCAGCTGCACGAAGCGGATCCGGTCGGCGCGCGTGAGGCCGTAGGAGCGGGCCGTCTGCAGCGCGACCTCGTCGACGGCGCGGACGCCGTAGAGCGTCTGCACGAGCATCACCCAGACGCAGCCGAAGGCGACCAGCAGCACGTCGCTCTTCATGCTCGGGCCGAACAGCAGGATCGCGACCGGGATCAGCGCGACGCCGGGGACCGGGCGCAGGAACTCGACCGTCGGCCGCAGCGCGTGCCAGGCGACCTGGTTTGAGCCCATCAGCACGCCGAACCAGACGCCGAGCACGACCGCGATCGCCAGCCCGAGGCCGGCGCCGGCGAGCGTGCTGGCGACGGCGTCCCAGAAGGCGCTCGTGCCGGCCAGCGAGAACAGC
>DATIOB010000012.1:0-5157 GCA_035473605.1 Conexibacter sp. | reverse complement strand
GCCAACTTCGACGTCGACCTCGGCCTCGAGATGTCCGACCAGGAGCTGCGCGAGCACTTCGACGTCGACCTCGGCCTCGACTGGAGCGAGGAGCAGTTCCTCGAGCGCATCGGCGACTACGACGGGATCGTGATCCGCTCGGCGACGAAGATGACCGAGGAGTACATCGCCCTCGGCACGAACCTGCGCGTGATCGGGCGCGCCGGCGTCGGCGTCAACAACGTCGACGTGCCGGCCGCGACCAGACGCGGCATCGTCGTCGCCAACGCGCCGCAGTCGAACGTCGTCACGGCCGCCGAGCACACGATGGCGCTGCTGATGGCGCTCGCGCGCAACGTGCCGCAGGCCGACGCCTCGCTGAAGGCCGGCAAGTGGGAGCGCTCGAAGTTCGGCGGCGTCGAGGTCTACGAGAAGACGCTCGGCGTGGTCGGCTTCGGCCGCATCGGCCAGCTCGTCGCCGAGCGCGCGAAGGGCTTCGGCATGAAGGTCGTGGCCTACGACCCGTTCGTCGGCGCCGAGCGCTACCGCGACCTCGGCGTCGAGAAGGCCGACAGCTCCGAGGACGTCTACAAGGTCGCCGACTTCCTCACGATCCACCTGCCGGTCACGCCCGAGACGAAGGGCTGGCTGAACGCCGAGGCGTTCGCGCAGATGAAGGACGGCGTGCGCGTGATCAACTGCGCCCGCGGCGAGCTGGTCGACGACGCGGCGCTGCAGGCCGCGCTCGACTCCGGCAAGGTCGCCGGCGCCGCGCTCGACGTCTTCCCGAGCGAGCCGATCACCGACTACCCGCTCTTCGACGGCTACCCGCAGGTCGTCGTGACGCCGCACCTCGGCGCCTCGACCGCCGAGGCGCAGGACCGCGCCGGCGTGCAGACGGCCGAGCAGGTCATCGCCGCGCTGACCGGCGGCACCGTCACGACCGCCGTCAACATCCCCGCGATCGCCGCCGAGGACATGGAGGTGCTCGGTCCGTTCGTGCCGCTCTGCCAGCAGCTCGGCAAGCTCGCGGTCACGCTCGTCGACGGCTCGATCGACGGGCTGGAGCTGGAGTTCTTCGGCCGCATCGGCGACCGCGACACGCGCCTGCTGTCGATCGCGGTCCTCCAGGGCGTGCTCACCGGGCACACCGAGGAGGAGGTCAACCAGGTCAACGCGCCCTCGATCGCCGAGGAGCGGGGGATCTCGCTGACCGAGACCAAGCGCGCGACCGCGCGCGACTTCACCGACCTCGTGCGCGTCACGATCGTCAGCGGCGACACGCGCCAGCGGATCGTCGGCACCAACGTCGGCCGTCGCAACCGCCCGCACCTGCTCGAGGTCTGGGGCCAGCGCTTCGACCTGCAGCTGGAGCCGAACCTCGCGCTCTTCTCGTACTCCGACGTGCCCGGCATGATCGGCCGCGTCGGCTCGGTCTTCGGCGAGAAGGGGATCAACATCGTCTCCGCCGCCGTCGGCCGCGCGGCCGACGACGACGGCGCCGCCGAGCACGCCGTGATGGTCGTCACGACCGACGCGCCGGTCGATCCGGCCGTGATCGACGGGATCGTCGCGACCGACGGCTTCGTCTCCGGGCGCGCCGTCTCGCTCTAGAGCGGCTCTCGGCGGCCGCGTACCCACTTTTCATCGCTGTCGGACGGTGGCGCGAGGCGCCATCGTCCGGCCGATGAGAGTTGATGTCGCACCCACCCGCGCGCTGCTGGCCGGCGCGCTCGCCGGCTGCCTGCTCGTCCCGGTTGCGACGGCGCCCGCCGTCGCGGCCCCGGTCAGCACGACCCCGCCGAGCGTGCGCGGCACGTTCGCCTTCGGGCAGACCGTCACCTGCGACCCGGGCGCCTGGAGCGGCAGCCCGGTCGCGTTCAGATACGACTGGATCGTCAACGGCAGCTCGCGCGGCAGCGGCAGAGCGTTCGCGATCGACGACCCCTACTACCGCGCCTATCCGCTCGCCTGCCAGGTGACCGCGACCGACGCGGCGGGGGAGAGCGCGGTCGCCGCCGCGCCGGCGGCCGTCCCGGCGCTGGGAGCGATCACCGTCAAGATCACGAGCTTCAGAGCGGCCAGAAGAGGGCGGATCGTCGTCACCGGGACGCTCGGGCCGAGAACGATGCTCAGCAGATGGGGCGGCGCCGACGTGATCCTGCGCCGCACCGCGCCGAATCGCCGCGACAACGGCTTCTTCCAGCTCAGCGACGGCGTCAGCGCCAAGCGCGACGGCAGCTTCCGCGTCGTCGGGATAGACGCGCCCGGCAGATGGGCGATCAACTTCGACGTGCTGCCGGACGCGATACAGCTCTACAGAGGCCCGCGGATCACGAAGCGGCTGACGATCTCCAGCGGCGGACGCGGCTGCGGCGGCTGCTCCGTGCTCGGATGAGCTGGTAAGCTGGCGGCGTTCATGTCGCGTCAGCTCGCCCTTCGACTTCTTCTCCTCCCCCCTCGGGGGGAATAGTGCGTGGCGGCCGCGTAGCCGCAAACCATTGAGAAGAAACGAAGTTCCGAGCCGATAAGGAAGAGCACGACATGACTCCCGCAGAGCAGGACCCCAACCGAGTACTGATCTTCGACACGACGCTGCGCGACGGCGAGCAGTCGCCGGGGATCTCGCTCAACACGAGCGAGAAGCTGGAGATCGCGCAGCAGCTCGCGCGGCTCGGCGTCGACATCGTCGAGGCCGGTTTCCCGATCGCCTCGCCGGGCGACTTCGAGGCAGTCGAGGCGATCGCGCGCCAGGTCGAGGGTCCGGTGATCGCGGGGCTCGCGCGGATCCACGTCGGCGACATCGACGCTGCTTACAACGCGGTCAAGGACGCGGCGCGACCTCGCATCCACACCTTCGTCTCGACGTCGGACATACACATCGAGCACCAGATGCGCTCGACGCGCGCGGACGTGCTCGGCCTGACGCGCGCCGGCGTCGCGCACGCGAAGCAGTACGTCGACGACGTCGAGTTCTCGCCGATGGACGCGACCCGCTCCGACGTCGAGTTCACCGCCGAGGTGCTGCAGATCGCGATCGACGAGGGCGCGACGACGATCAACATCCCGGACACCGTCGGCTACACGATGCCGCACGAGTACACCGCCTTCCTCGGCAAGCTGTACGAGCTGACGCCGGGCCTCAGAGACGTCGTGCTGTCGGTCCACTGCCACGACGATCTCGGCCTCGCGGTCGCGAACTCGTTCGCCGGCGTGCTGGCGGGCGCGCGGCAGGTCGAGTGCGCGATCAACGGCCTCGGCGAGCGCGCCGGCAACGCCTCGCTGGAGGAGATCGTGATGCTGCTGCGCACGCGGGAGGCCGACGTCGGGCTGAGCACCGCCGCCGTCACGACCGAGATCGCGCGCACGAGCCGCCTCGTCTCGCGTCTGACCGGCTACTCGGTCCAGCCGAACAAGGCGATCATCGGCCGCAACGCCTTCGCGCACGAGTCCGGCATCCACCAGGACGGCGTCCTCAAGCATCGCGAGACGTACGAGATCATGAGCGCCCAGAGCGTCGGCCTCGACTCCAACTCGCTGGTGCTCGGCAAGCACTCCGGCCGCCACGCGCTGAGAGACGCGCTGGCCGACCTCGGCTTCGTGCTCGACGGCCAGGCGCTGAACACGGCCTTCAAGCGCTTCAAGGAGATCGCGGACAAGAAGAAGCAGGTCACCGCGATGGACCTGGAGGCGCTCGTGACCGACGAGCTGCGCGAAGAGGTCCCGGCCTACGCGCTCGAGTGGTTCGACGTCGAGGCGTCGTCGAGACGGCCCCCGCACGCGACCGTCGGCGTGAAGCTGCCCGACGGCAGCGAGGCGACCGGCTCGTTCACCGGCGACGGCCCGATCGACGCGGTCTTCCACGCGATCAACGCGGCGACGAAGGTGGACGCGAGACTGCGCGAGTTCCGCATCGACGCGATCACCGGCGGCCAGGACGCGCTCGGCGAGACCTCGGTCGTGCTCGAGGTCGGCGGCGTCTCGGGCTCCGGCCAGGGCGTCTCGACCGACATCATCGAGGCGGCCGGCCGCGCCTACGTGCGCGCGCTCTCCAACGCCGTCCGGCGCCGGTCGGTGACGACCGAGGCCGAGGAGGCGACGGCCGAGAGCGCCGCCGCCTCACGCATCACGACGCCGTAGCTGGTCGGCGTGCGGGGCGCCCGCGGCGCTCCGCATCGCCCGCCGCGCCCCGACCACGTGCCCGTGCGGTTGGCGCGTTCCCGATGACTGGCGATCTGTGCACCGCATGGATGTACAGATCGCCACTCATCCGAGCGCGACCGTCGCTGACGTGCAGCCGCGATGCGGGGCGATCCGCTCCGCCTCGTGCTCGATCGCGCTGATGGCGCGCGCCGGGAGCGAGGCGCCGCCGACCGCTCTCAGCTCGACCGCGAGCCGTCTGCCTCGCTTGCGCCCGCGCCACAGCGCCGCGGGCGCGCCGTCGAGCAGCACGAGGCCGGGCGAGTTGATCGCCACGAACAGCGCTCTGCGCGCGGCGGCGTCGGGCAGCAGCAGCTCCCGGTCGCGCGCAAGCAGGAGCGGATCGCCGGGCGGGAGCAGCACCACCCCTCTCATCGGCTCGGCCGCTTCCAGTCGCTCCAGATCCTCTGCCAGCAACCACGCTCTCCTGCCGTCGACACGCACCTCGTCCAGCTCGCCGGCGACTCGCTCCCATACCCGCCGCGCCTGCGCCGGCGCGATCCCGGCCCATTGCGCCAACAGCCTCGGCGTGGCGGGCCCGCAGCATCTGAGGAAGCGGCGCACCAGCTCGGCGGCGCTCGTGCCGGCGTTCGCCGCGCTCGGCAGCGCCTGCGGGCCGATCCACTGGTCGGTGCGGGCGAACAGCGGCTGGCGGCCGGCGCGCCCGGCGACGCAGAGCAGCCCGTGCAGGCCGGCGACGACGAGCAGCCCGCGCCGCGCGTGGTGGCTCTGGCAGCCCTCGCACCACGGCAGCAGGTCGGCCGGCAGCAGCTCCCGCAGCGCGGCGTGCAGGTCGTCGCGGCTGAGCGGACGACCGTCCAGCGCCTCGGCGAAGGCCGGCAGCGCTGCCGCGACGGCGTCGCCCGGCGCGATCCCCTCATCCTGTGCGGGGATCGCCCGGCCGAGCACGAACCGCAGCGATTCCTCCTCGCGCGGTTGGAGCGCAGCGGCGAAGGCAGCGACCTCGTCGGCCGCGAC
>DATIOB010000011.1:0-1652 GCA_035473605.1 Conexibacter sp. | reverse complement strand
ACCTCGGCGTGCTTGCGCGAGACGTTGCCGTCGGCGAGCACGACGTCGCAGTCGCGGCTGCGGCCGATCGTCGCGCCGTCGGCGCCAACGACCATCCGCTTGCCGTCGGTCACCAGCAGCGCGGTGCGCGCGCGCTCGCGCGCCCGCTCCTCCAGCGGCTCCTGCAGCCGCTCGGCGGCGCTGTAGATCATCGTGTGGCCCGATTCGCCCTGCGACGGCTCCGCCGCCGGCTCGGCCGGCGACCTCACGAGCCGCGCCTGGATGCCGAACTCGCCGAGCCGCAGGCGGTCGTCGGTGCGAAACTCGATCAGCGGCCGCGACATCAGCGCGTATCTCTCGCGCCGCGCATGCTCCAGCAGGTAGCCGGCGAAGTCGTCGACGAGCTGGCCCTCCAGCTCCTGGAAGCGCTCGCGGTCGGCCGGGGAGAGGTAGACCGCGTACTCGTTCGGCACGTAGACGCGCGAGATCGAGAGCGACGTGTGCTCGTCCATCTCGCGCGCGAGCTTGCGGGCGATCTCGACTGGGCGCACCTCGGAGCGGAAGGCACGGCTGAACGTGCCCTCGACGAGGGATGCGATCTTGCTTTCGAGGCTGCGGAAGACGCTCATACGGTGCGCGGACGCGCGTTTCCATGCTACGGGAGTACCCGCGGAGCGGCCGCCGCCGGTCGTTGGCCGTCGTCCCAGGCGGCGCTCTCGCGCCGTCGCGCGCGCGTCAGCACCAGCAGCCGCGCGGCCACGGCGACGAGCACGGCGACGGCGGCGCCGAGCGCCGCCCCGCGCGGGTCGGGCTGGGGAACGCGGCCGTCGAGCGTCGCGCCGATCGCCCCCGCGCCGGCCGCCAGCCCGGCCGCCCAGACGACGCCGGCGACGAGGTCGAGCGCGGCATTGCGGCCGCGCACCAGCCACGGCAGGATCGCTGCTCCGGCGGCCCACAGCAGCGCGGTCGCGAGCATCCCGGACTGCAGCAGCGGCCGCAGTGCGTGGTCGATCGCGCCGCCGATCGAGTCGTCCCAGCGCGGCAGCGGCTGCGTCCCTCTCGCGCGGCCGTAGAAGAGCGTCGTGCGGGCGATCGGCTCGGTCAGCGCGAGCACCCAGAAGCCGAGCGCGCCGAGCGCCGCCCGTCGCCAGACGGTGCGCGCCTGGCCCGCGAGCGCGGGATAGGCGCCGGCGAGCATCGCGGCGCCGAGCAGCGGGGCCGCCAGCGGCAGCGACCAGGCGCGGCCGCGGCCGCCGAACGGCAGCAGCAGCGGGATCGCCGCCACGGCGCAGCCGGCGATCAGCGCGGTGCCCGGCTGTCCGGCCGGTCCGGCCAGCCAGGTCAGCAGCACGAAGGCGGAGACGAGCCAGCCCAGCCGCGGCAGCAGGCCGATCGCGATCGCGGCCAGCGCCCCCGCCAGCAGCGGGTCGGGCGGCGTCACGTCGGGAGCGACCGGCACCAGCGCGACGGCCAGCCCGACCGCCAGGCCGCCGGCGACCCCTGGCAGCACGTGCCCGCGCACGAACGGCGCGGGGCGGCGGATCGTCCCGTCGTCGCTGACCGGCCCCGCGCCGGCGCGCGCCAGCCCGCCCCGCCACCAGCGGTCGCTCACCACCGGCTCGGCGTGCGGGTGAGGCGGCGCGCCGTCGGGCCGCGCGCCGCGGCGGTCGTGG
>DATIOB010000010.1:0-17348 GCA_035473605.1 Conexibacter sp. | reverse complement strand
GAGCAGCTCTGGATGACGCGCGCAAAACGGTCGGCCACCCACGTGCGGATCTCGTCGGGCGCTCCGACCAGCAGCACGTCGCCGTCCAGCGCACGGGCCTTCAGCGGCGCGAGCCAGAGGTGGTAGGTCGAGTCGGTGACTGCACGCCGCAGCTCGGCTTGGATCTGGGACCAGGTGTGCTCGAGCTGGATCTGCACAGGCGTCTTCGGCCGACCTCTCGTCGGAGTGCTGGAGGGGGATGAAAGGGCCGCGAGCGACCCCGGGGGGCGGCGAATATAGCAGTGGCCGGACGGTCTCCGGCGGCTGTGTGAAACCCCCGCCGAGGGGAGTGCGCAAATCGCGGGAAAAAGGTCGCTGCCACGGCGCGTGAGCGGGTTGTCGACAGGTGTGCGCGGACTGTTGACAACCTTGTCGAGAGCGGTGCTCACGCGGCGGTGGCGCGGGCTGCGGCAAGGGACTCCGGCGGGACCGGAACGTCATCGCCGGGCTCCGCGCGTATACTGACCTGCCCCCTCAACGGGAATATGTGAGCCCATGAAACGCACCTACCAGCCCAAGAAGCGCAAGCGCGCCCGCACCCACGGTTTCCGTGAGCGGATGCAGACTCGCGCCGGTCGAGCGACGCTCAAGCGTCGTCGCGACAAGGGGCGCAAGCGCCTCACCGTCTGATGAGCGCGCGCCCGGGCGTAACAGCCCGGCGGAGCAAGCGGGGTCGGCTGTCCCGCAGCGCCGAGTTCGACCGGGTGTTTCGACAGGGACGCTCGCTTGCGAATCGCGTCCTCGTCCTTTACGCCTTTCCTCGATCTGAGGAGGGCGAGCCGCGCTTGGGCGTCTCCGTCTCGCGAAGAGTCGGAGGCGCCGTCGAGCGCAACCACGTCAAGCGCCTGCTGCGCGAAGCGTTCCAGCAGGAGTCCGCAGCGCTGCCCGCCGGCGTCGACGTCGTCGTCGTCGCCCGCCCGGAGGCCCGTCTCGTCGCCGAGCGCGACGGCCTCGAAGGGATCCGCAGCGCGCTCGCCGAGCTGATCGCCCGCGCCAGAGAGCGCGCCGAGGGAGCCGGCAGATGAGCAGCGTGCGCTCGGTCGCCGTCGCTCCGATCCGCTTCTACCAGCGGTTCATCTCTCCCGCGCTGCCGCGCCGCTGCAAATACGAGCCGACCTGTTCGCGCTACGCCGAGCAGGCGATTCGGGAGTACGGCATACTGCGCGGGCTGGTGCTCGCGGGCTGGCGCGTGATGCGCTGCAATCCGTGGAGTCATGGGGGCTACGACCCCGTCCACGACCAGCGCCTCTTCCCTCACCGCCGACCAACCGCCCCGAGCGCCTGAACGACTTCTGATGCCTCTCGTCTTCGCGAATCCTCTGCAGCCGCTGATCGACGTGCTCGAACAGGTCCTTCTGTTCTTCCACGACACGGTCGGAGCCGGCTGGGGCCTGTCGATCATCCTGCTGACGATCACCGTCCGGCTGCTGCTGCTGCCGCTGACGTTGAAGCAGGTCAAGTCGATGCAACGCCTGCAGCTGCTTGCGCCTGAGCTGAGAAGAATCCAGGCGAAGTACAGAAACGACAAGCAGCGTCAGCAGCAGGAGATGATGAAGTTCTACCAGGAGAACAGAGTCAATCCTCTGGCCTCCTGCTTCCCGCTGCTGTTCCAGCTGCCGTTCTTCATCGGCCTGTATTACATGCTGCGCGGCGACCTGCGGTACGACATCTGCGGGCAGACCGCGAAGGCCTGCGGCGACGTCGTCGCGGGCTCGGGCGAGTTCCTCTTCATCCCCGACCTGACCGACAGAGCGACCGGCGCTGTGCTGATCGTGCTCGTCGTCATGTACGTCGGATCGCAGATCGCCTCCGGCCTGCTGAGCACGGCGTCGATGGACAGAAACCAGCGGATGATCATGCTGGCGCTGCCGATCGTCTTCGTCGCCTTCATAATCAACTTCCCCGCCGGCCTGATGGTCTACTGGATCACGACCAACTGCTGGACGATCGTGCAGCAGCTGATCGTGCGCAAGACGGTGGGCTTGCCGAACAGAAGACCTGAGCTTGCGGGCGCTGCAGTGGGGGCGGCCGCGTTGACGGGCAAGGCTGGGAAGTCGGACGACGACGAGCCGGCGGCGAGACCGAAGGCCGGGCGTGTGATGTCGCGCAAGCAGCGCGAAGAGGCAGCGGCGCCGAGCGCCGAGGAGACGGAGCGCAGAGCGGTGGGCGGACCGCCCCCGTCGGCGCGGAGAAAGAAGAAACGATCGGGGCGCCGCCGGTGACACCTTCCAGAAGCGAAGCCGCGGAGCGCGTCGAGGAACTGCTCGCGCGGATCCTCGATGCGGTCGGCATCGAGGCTGAGGTCGACGTCAGAGAGACGGACGAGGCGGTCACGGCCGTGCTCGACGGTGAGGATCTTGGTCTGCTGATCGGCCGCCACGGCCAGACGATCGACGCGATACAGCATCTCGCCTACCGTGCCGCCTTTCGCGGGGCCGATGGGCGCAAGCGCGTGACAGTGGACGCCGCGGGGTACCGCGAGCGCCGGGCCGCGCTGCTGCAGCACGATGCCGACGAGGCTGTCGAGGAGGCGCTGCGTATCGCCGCCCCCGTCGCCCTCGACGCGATGAATGCCGTTGAGCGGCGCGTCGTGCACGAGTACCTGCGTGACCACGAGGGCATCGAGACGTACAGCGAAGGAGTCGAGCCCGATCGCCATCTCGTGGTGGCACCGGTCAAGCGCTAGGCCGGTTGTCGCCGCGGGACGCTGTCGCGGGTGTTTCACGTTTTTCATGACGGTGAAACAGATTTCTCTCCAGAACCGCGTTCTGTGCCAGCTGTGTCAGACCTGACGCCCTTTGAACGTGGGTTGGTCGTCGGCGTTTTGATCGGCGAGGGGTCTTTCGGCGGTGACGGAAAGCAGCCTCAGGTCACCGTCCGGATGCATACGCGTCACCAGGCGCTGTTCGAGTTGCTGGTCCGGCTCTTTCCTCGCACCAAGCTCTACGGGCCGTATCACCACGGCGAGCGCTCCTACTACCAGTGGATGGCACGTGGGCAGGCCTTGGTCGAGGACGTGCTCCCAATGCTCGAGGACTCGCTCCTCCCGGAGTACGACGGCCACGCGGCGTCCCGCTTCAACGAGATGACGATCAAGTACGCCGACTACATCGCGCGCGTTCGTTCACGTGCGGAGGCCAGATGACCCTTCCCGCCGACGTACTGAGGCAGTTGGACGCGCTCATTCGCGCGTATTCGCTGCCGGCGGGAAGCAGAGAACGCCTCGGCGCGCTGTTGACGGCGCTCGATGACGAGCATGCACCGACGACCGTGCGCGAGCCGTCCGCCGGGGTCGGAGTCCATCTCGCCGATTCCCTGACAGGTCTCGACCTCGAGGTCGTACGTTCAGCCTCTGCGATCGCCGATCTTGGCGCTGGCGCTGGATTTCCGGGACTTCCACTCGCGCTTGCGCTGCCGCAGGCGAGGGTCGCGTTGGTCGAGAGCATCGCGCGCAAATGCGCCTTCATCTCGGCGGCCGCCGAGGCCGCGCAAATCACGAACGTCGATGTCGTCGCAGCGCGCGCCGAGGAGTGGCAGGAAGGGATCGGACGGCAGGATGTCGTGACCGCGCGCGCACTTGCTCCACTCGGCGTTCTGGTCGAGTACGCCGCGCCGTTGCTGCGCGAGGGTGGCGCGCTGGTCGCTTGGAAGGGTCGCCGTGACGACGAGGAGGAGGCGCAAGGCGCCCGCGCGGCCGCGGTCGTCGGGCTCGAACTGGAGCAGATCCTTCCTGTCTCGCCGTATGACGGCGCGGATCATCGGCATCTCCACGTGCTGCGCAAGGTCGCACCAACGCCGGAACGCTTCCCCCGCCGCGCCGGCATGGCGCGGAAACGACCGCTCTGAGCGGCTCTCGTGCCCGCGTCCGACCGTGGTCGGCGCTAAGGTCCGTCGCGTTGGGAGCCTCACATCCGCGCTCTCACCCTTGGGCAGGATCGAAACATGGCCGCATCCCGTCGCATCCGCGCCGGCACGGCGGCCTGACCCCAGAAGGAACCATTGATGGCAACCGTCTACGCGATCGCAAACCAGAAGGGCGGCGTCGGCAAGACGACCACCGCGGTCAACCTCGCGGCCTGTGTCGCCGAGGCCGGCTACGAAGCCCTGCTGGTCGACATGGATGCTCAGGCGAACGCGACCGTCGGTCTCGGCATCCCGAAGGACTCCGCGCCCAGCATCTACGAGGTCCTCGCCGGCGAAGCGACGATGGAGGAGGCGATCCGGCCGACCGGGATCGAGCACCTCTCGCTCGTGCCCGCGAGCCCGGATCTGGCCGGCGCCTCCGTCGAGCTGCCTCGGATCGAGCAGTCGGAGAGCCGCCTGCGCGAGGCGCTCGCCGACGTGCGCGAGCGCTACACGTTCACGATCCTCGACTGCCCGCCGTCGCTGGGACCACTGACGGTGAACGCGCTCGTCGCGGCCGACCGCGTGATCGTTCCCGTCCAGGCCGAGTACTTCGCGTTGGAAGGGCTTGCCGGGCTGCTCGACACGCTCGGGCTGATCCAGCGCGAGCTCAATCCCCGCTTGACGATCGCCGGCATGCTGCTGACGATGCACGACGGCCGGACGCGGCTGGCCCAGGACGTCGAGCGCGAGGTGCGCGAGCACTTCCCGACGCTCGTCTTCGACACGGTCATCCCCCGCAACATCCGTGTCGGTGAGGCACCGAGCTTCGGCAGACCGGTGATCCATCACGATCCCCACTGCGCCGGCTCAGACGCCTACTTCGAGCTTGCCAAGGAGGTGGCCGCCCGTGGCTGAGAAGCCCCGTGGCATGGGTCGCGGCCTGTCGGCGATCCTCTCAGCGGCGCCGAGAGACGAGGCCGAGGAGCTGCGCTCGATCCCTGTCGACCTGATCGCGCCGAATCCGCACCAGCCGCGCCGCTCCTTCGAGGAGGAGACGCTGGTCGGACTCGCCGAATCGCTCAGAGCCCGCGGCGTGCTCCAGCCCGTGCTGGTCCGTCCGCTCGCCGACGGCAGCTGGGAGCTGATCGCCGGCGAGCGCCGCTGGCGTGCCGCAAAAATCGCCGGTTTGCAGCAGATTCCCGCGATCGTTCGTCAGCACGACGATGCTGCTTCGCTCGAGCTGGCAGTGATCGAGAACATGGCGCGAGAGGATCTCAACCCGATCGAGGAGGCGCGCGCCTGCGCCGCGCTTGTCGAAGAGCTGAGCCTCACGCGCGAGGACGTCGGTCGCCGCGTCGGCCGCAGTCGCGTGGCGGTCTCGAACCTGATCCGGCTGCTCGACCTGCCCGACGACGCGCTTGCGCTGCTCGAGCGTGGCGACCTCAGCGAGGGCCACGGGCGTGCGCTGCTGCTGGCCTCCGACCACGGCGAGCGCCGTCGTCTGGCGCGCGATGCCGCCGCGCTCGGCTGGTCGGTGCGCGAGCTGGAACGTCGCGCCCGGGCCGCCGACGCAGCTGGAGCAGACGCATCGACGTCGCCGAGACGGGCGGCGCCGCGCGTCCACCCCGACCAGCAGGAGGCGATCTCCCAGCTCAGCGACGTCTTCGGCAGCGCTGTCGGCTCAGAGGTCGAGGTCACCTCCGCCGGTACCGGGTACCGGGTCCAGCTGTCGTTCGAGTCGCTCGACGAAGCGCTTGCTCTTGCGCGGCGCCTCGGCGTTCGCGCGGTCGCGTGAGGTCAGCACGCACGTCGTTCGCAGATCTCGCTAGAATCGCGCTTCCAGTCGGGGCGATTAGCTCAGTCGGTTAGAGCGCTTCTCTGATAAGGAAGAGGTCCCTGGTTCGAATCCAGGATCGCCCACTGCCCGAGGCCCGCATCTGCGGGCCTCGCTCGTTTCGGGACCGTGCGTCGCGGCGAGGCCGGAGCAGAACGAGAAGTTCCCGCAAATCGCCGGATTCTCGCTGCGCGGAGACGCGCCCTGGAGCGTCGCTTCGAGCCGGCTGAGCCGCTGCCTATACTTGGTCCCTACCCCAGGCCTTAGGAGCATGGAAGTGCAGGAGATGGTCATCTACGGCGTCAGCTTCGACATGGTCGGCAAGCAGCCGATCGTGTTGCTGAAGACCGTCGACAGCAACAAGTTCCTGCCGATCTGGATCGGGCACCCGGAAGCCGCGGCGATCCTGATGAAGCTGCAGGGTGCGACCACACCGCGCCCGATGACGCACGACCTCCTCTCCGACATGCTCTCGGAGCTGGAGGTCAACTGCTCGCGCGTCTCCGTCACGGAACTGCGGGAGAACACCTTCTACGCCTCGATCACCCTGACGGTGAACGGGCGCGAGCTGGAGATCGACTCGCGTCCCAGCGATGCGCTGGCGCTCGCAGTCCGCGCAGGCGCCCCGATCTTCGCTGCCGAAGAGGTGATCGCCGAGTCGGCGATCGAGTTCGAGCACGAGGTCGAGGACACCGAAGAGGTTGTCGAGAAGTTCAAGGACTTCCTCGACAGCGTCACGCCGGAGGACTTCGCCGGCGGGGAATCCTGACGGCGCCCGCCGTCAGCCGACCGTCTCGGAACTATCCGTCGCTTTCAACACGCTGCTGCGAGGACTGACGGCGCGGCAGCTCGACGATTCTCGCCAGCCGCCGCTGCTCGCTCTCGCTCGTCTCCGCGGCCGGTTGTTCGAGCGGCGGGGCGGGCTCCATGCCCGTGAGCGTGCCGTACAGCGCGACCTGCTCCGCTATCACCGCGCCGATGCGGCGGATGCCTTCGCGGATCTCGTGCTCGCTGACGCCTGAGAAGTTCAGGCGCATCGAAGAGCCGCCACGACCGTCGAGGTAGGCGGCGCGGCCGGGCACGAAGGCGACGTTCTCGCGCAGCGCCCGCGCCAGCAGGTCGGTCGTGTCGATGTAGTCGGGCAGCGTCGCCCAGATGAACATCCCGCCCTGCGGTCTGGTCCACTGCGCCTCGCGCGGGAAATGCTCGGCGAGCGCGTCGAACATCGCGTCACGGCGCACGCGGTAGATGTCGCGCAGCGACTCGACGTATCTGCGCCAGTCGACCGAGGCGAAGTAGTTGGCGACGAACAGCTGCGTCATCGACGAGGAGCAGAGGTCCGCGGCAGCCTTGCCGATGTTCATCTTCTGCAGCACCGGCTGCGGAGCGGCGGCCCAGCCGAGGCGGATCCCCGGCGAGAGGATCTTCGAGAAGGTGCCGAGGTAGATCACGAACTCGCCGCCGTCGAGCGCGTAGAGCGGCGGCAGCGCCTCGCCCTCGTAGCGCAGCATGCCGTACGGGTTGTCCTCCAGCACCAGCAGCTCGCGCTCGTGTGCGATCCGCACGATCCGCTCGCGGCGCGGCAGCGACATCGTCACGCCGCCGGGGTTCTGGAACGTCGGGATCGTGTAGATGAACTTCGGGCGGCGGCCCTCGCGCTCGAGCCGGTCGAGCGTCTCCTCCAGCTCGTCGACGCGCATGCCGTCGGCGTCCATCGGGATCTGCACGACGTCGGCCTGGTACGAGGAGAAGGTCGGGACGGCGCCGGGATAGGTCGGCCCCTCGGCGACGATCACGTCACCCGGGTCGATCAGCGTCTTGCAGACGAGGTCGATCACCTGCTGGCCGCCGGTCGTGACGAGCAGGTCGTCCCCGCTCACCTGCATTCCCTCGCTCCCCATCACGTCGACGATGCAGTCGGTCATCGCCGACATGCCCTCGGTCGGCCCGTACTGGAGCGCGCGCGCACAGGACTCGAGCGCGATTCTGTCCATCACACTCGCGTAGGTCGCCGGCGGGAAGCTCGCGGTGTCCGGGAGACCGCCCGCGAGCGAGATCACCTCTGCTCGTTCCGTCAACGCCATCAGGTCGCGCATCGCCGACTTCTTCATCACCTGCGTGCGCGAGGCGAAGAGGGCCGCGTATCGTTCGAGATCGCGGGCTGTGGAGCGTGATGGTTCCTTGCGCGTCATTGCGGGCCTTGGGTGTTCTCCGTGTGGACTTCGCCGCAGCGGACCGAAGACCTCGGCCCGTCGACTATCGTCATGCCAACTTCAAGCTACCGGACCGGATGACTCTCTTCCTCGCCATCTGCCTCGGGATCGGCCTCGCGCTCGGCGTCGGCCTGCGCCCGTTCCTGCCCGCCCTGCTCGTCGGCGCGCTCGCGCGCGGCGATCTCGGAATCGACTTCGAGGGCACCGACCTCTCCTTTTTGGAGGCGCCGATCTTCCTGCTCGCGCTGCTGATCGGCGTGATCGTGCTCGTCATCGCCGAGCGTCGTCTCGGCGCCGACAGAGTCGAGGCCGGACCGCTCGGCGCCGCGGTCGGCGGAATCGCGCTCGGTCTCGGCGCGCTCTTCTTCGCCGGCGCGCTCGCCGACGACGGATACGCATGGTGGCCGGGAATCGTCGGCGGACTCGCCTGCGCAGCGCTCGCCGCGGCGACGGCACGGATCTTCTTCCGTCGCACCCGCGCGCGGCTCGACAGAGACGCCGCCGTGGCCCTGCCGGTCTACGCGGAGGGCGCGGGCGTCGCGGTCGCCGGCCTGTCGGTGCTGCTGCCGCCGCTGTCGCTGGTCGCGCTCGTCTTCCTCGCCTGGCTGCTGCTCGGTCAGCGCAGACGCGAGGGTCAGAAGTACGCCGGTCTGCGCGTCCTGCGATAGACGCGTCAGAGTTCTGACAATGACCAAGAAGCTCGTTCTCACGGTCATCGACGGCATGAAGCCGGCGATGCTGGAACGGGCGATCGACAGCGGGACGGCACCGACCTTGAAGGCGATCCGCGACCGCGGCGAATACGTCGACGACTGCTGCGCCGCCTTCCCGTCGGTGACGCCCGTCTGCGCGGCCTCGATCGCCACCGGGACCGGCCCCGACAGACACCGGATCCCGAGCATGAACTGGTTCTCGCGCGAGGAGCAGCGCTACGTCGAGTACGGATCGAGCTTCTCCGCCTCACGCAAGTTCGGGGTCCTGCGCTCCCTCACGGACACCGTCTACAACATGAACGCCGTCCACTTGGCGCGGGAGACGCCGACCTGCTTCGAGCTGCTCGACGACGCCGGCCTGCGCACCGCGGGGACGACGTACCTGATGTACCGCGGCCGGCACGAGCACCATGTCACGACCGACACGCCGCTGGCGCGGATCGCCAACGCGACCGTCTTCAGAGAGCCGGTGAAGGGCCCCCGCGAGCTGTTCTACGCCGACCTCTTCGCCAGCCGCCGCACCGGCTGTCGCGGCCAGTTCGGGATGCCGGGCGCGCGCGACGCGCACACCGGCTGCGTCGGCGCGTACATGGAGGAGCACGACCTCTACGACTTCATGCTCTTCTCGCTGCCCGACAACGACACCTGGTCGCATCGCAACGGCCCGCACGCCCAGGTCACCTCGATCGCCGCGGCCGACCGTCAGCTGGAGCGGCTCGTGCACGCCGGCGGCGGGATCGACCGCTTCCTCGACGAGCACGCGATGATCGTGATGGCCGACCACTCGCACACCCAGGTCGAGGAGAAGATCCAGCTCGACCTCGCGTTCGCCGACTGGTCGGTCGCGCGTCCCAACGCCGGCCGCGCGACCGAGGGCGACATCGCGATCAGCCCCGCGCAACGCTCGGCGATGGTCTACGTGCTGGCCGAGGAGCGCCGCGCGCAGCTCGCCGCCGACGCGGCGAAGGTGGCGCTGGCGGTCCCCGGCGTCGACCTCGCGATGCGCCGCGCCGCGCCGCGCGAAGGCGTGATCGCGAGCGAGCGCGGCGAGCTGCACTTCGCCCCGGGCGGCGACCTCGTCGACGCGCGCGGCCGCAGATGGAGCGTCGACGGCGACCTCGCGACGATCTCCGCGCGGGTGCAGGACGGCAGACTCGTGACCCCCGAGTACCCCGACGCGCTCGGTCGCGTCTGGTCGGCGCTGACCTGCCCGACCGCCGGCGACGTGCTGCTGTCGGCCGGTCCGGCGTACGAGTTCGTCGACTGGGGCGGCGCCTGGCATCCGGGCGGCGGCAGCCACGGCTCGCTGCATCGCAGCGACTCGCTCGGCGCGCTGCTGTGGTGCGGGACGGAGGGCGGGCAGGGATCTGCCTCTCGCGACGCGCACGAGCAGTGGACGCTGCGCGACGTGCTGCCGCTCGTCGCCGATCACTTCGGCGTCGCGCACACCACTGGCGCCTGACCGCTCTCAGCGGAAACTCATGCGGTCGCGGGGTACGCTGTCCCGCATGCCGAAGGACACGACCGTCGTCGCCGCGCCGCTGCATCGGCGGGTCCGCCATGGCATGCGCCACCCGAGAAACTGGTTCCAGCTCGTCCGCTTCGGGCTCGTCGGCGCCAGCGGTTACGTCGTCAACCTCGGCGTCTTCACGATCGCGGTCCACTCGCTCGACATCGGGTACCGGATCGCCTCCGTGCTGGCCTTCCTCGTCTCGGTCCTGAACAACTTCTGGTGGAACCGCCACTGGACCTTCGACGGGCGCGGCGGTCACGCCGGCTTCCAGGCGGCGCGCTTCCTGCTCGTCAGCGTCGTCGCCTTCGGCTTCAACTACGCGGTGCTGGTGACGCTCGTCGAGGTCGGGGAGCTGCCGGAGGTGCTGGCGCAGGCGATCGCGATCATCGCGGCGACCCCGTTGAACTTCCTCGGCCAGAAGCTCTGGAGCTTCCGCAGATGACGCCGGCCGCGGCGCGGATCGCCGCGGTCGCCCTGATCGCGGCGCTCGCGCTCCTGCTCGCTCCGGCCCTGACCGGGGCGCAGACGCCCGCGACGACCGCGACCGGCGCGACCTCGGTCGCAGTGCCGCCGCCGCTCGTCAGCTCGACGCCGCTCGGCGGCTCGCAGGCGCCGCTGACGCCGACGAGCGCCGCCACGACGGCGAGAGCGACCGATCCGAACGCGCTCGCGACGCCCCCGAGCCCGTCGATCCCGCCGCCCGGCTTCCGGCTCACGTCGAGACAGGCGACCGCGATCGCCGACGCGGTGCCGAAGGTCAGACGCGTCGTCGCCGAGCACCCGGGCGCTTACCCGACGGCGTACACGAAGGGGACCGCGCAGTGGCAGGTCAGCTACTTCTCCAGAGACCGTTCCGAGATCGGCCAGGTGACGCTCGACGACCTGACCGGGGCCGTGCGCGAGGCGTGGACCGGCTACCAGGTGCCGTGGACGATGGCGCGTGGCTACGAGGGCGCGTTCGGCCGGCGCGTCAACGCCTGGTACGTCTGGCTGCCCCTCTGCGTGCTGTTCATCGCGCCGTTCCTGCCGTGGCGCCGGCGACCGTCGTGGCTGCACCTCGACCTGCTCGTGCTGCTCTCCTTCTCCGTCTCGCTCGCCTTCTTCAACCACGCCCGCATCGGCCTCTCGACGCCGCTGATCTACCCGCCGCTGCTCTACCTGATCGCACGCATGCTGGTCGTCGCGCGGCGCGGTGGACGGCCGGAGCCGCTGCGCCTGCTGGTGCCGGTCTCGTGGCTGGCGGTCGCGCTCGTCTTCCTGATCGGCTTCCGCGTCGGGCTCAACGTCACCAACTCGAACGTGATCGACGTCGGCTACTCGGGCGTGATCGGTGCGAACAAGCTCGTCGAGGGCCAGCCGCTCTACGGCGGCTGGCCGACCGACAACGCCCACGGCGACACCTACGGGCCGGTCAACTACCTCGCGTACGTCCCGTTCGAGCGGATCTTCGGCTGGAGCGGCCGCTGGGACGACCTGCCGGCCGCGCACGCCGCCGCGGTCGTCTTCGATCTGCTGACGATCGCCGCGCTGTTCCTGCTCGGCCGGCGGATCCGCGGGCCGTCGCTGGGGATCGTCTTCGCCTACCTGTGGGCGGCCTTCCCCTTCACGCTCTACGTCTCCAACACGAACGGCAACGACGCGCTCGTGGCGCTGCTGCTCGTCTGCACGCTGCTGGTCGCGGCGCGGCCGGGCGCGCGCGGGGCGCTGGCGGCGCTGGGCGGCCTGACGAAGTTCGCGTCGCTGGCGCTCGCGCCGCTGTTCGCGCGCACGCCGATCGACGCCGTCCCGCGCGGTGAGGCGGTGGCGCGCCGCGGGCTGCGCGCCTTCCTCGGCTACGCGCTCGGCTTCCTGGTGGCCACGGCCGTCGCGATGCTGCCGGTGATCCTCGAGGGCAACTGGTCGACCTTCCTCGACCACACGCTCGCGTTCCAGCGCGATCGCGGGTCGCCGTTCTCGATCTGGGGCCTGTGGGACGGGCTCGACACGCTCCAGACGGCGGTCCAGCTGGCGGCCGTGCTGTTCGCGCTCTCGCTCGCCTTCTTCTGGCGCCGGCGCACGCTCGTGCAGACGGCGGCGCTGGGCGCGGTCGTGCTGATCGCGCTCCAGCTCAGCCTCACCTACTGGTTCTACCTCTACCTGGTGTGGTTCTTCCCGTTCGTGATCGTCGCGCTGGTCGGCCGCTACGGCGACCCCGGCGCGGCGGCTCCGGCGGCCGCCGCCGGCTCAGCGGAAGCCGGCGGGGGCGGGCAGCAGCAGCTGTTCGATCCCGTCGGCGCGCAGCGGTGAGGTCGCGGAGATCACGACGCCCATCAGCCACGGGTCCTCCTCGGAGGGCTCGAAGCGGACCGGCATCTGCGTCACGAGCGACTCGATCGCCAGCTCCTTCTTGACGCCGATCACGCCGCCGCGGGCGCCGGTCATGCCGACGTCGGTGATGTAGGCGGTCCCGCCCGGGAGCAGGCGCGCGTCGGCGGTCGGGACGTGCGTGTGCGTGCCGACGACCGCGGTGACTCTGCCGTCGAGATGCCAGCCGATCGCGACCTTCTCGCTGGTCGCCTCGGCGTGCATGTCGACGAGCACGTGGTCGACTCTGCCGCGCAGCGCGTGGAGCGCGGCGTCGGCCTCGGCGAAGGCCGGCCGGCCCGCTCTCAGGAAGAGGTTGCCGGAGAGGTTGATGACGCCGAGCCGGACGCCCGAGCGTTCGACGACGCAATGGCCGTGGCCGGGCTGGCTCTTGAGGAAGTTCGCCGGCCGCAGGATCGCGTCGTGGCGGTCGAGGTAGGGGTAGATCGCGCGCTGACGGTACGTGTGGTTGCCGAGCGTGATCACGTCGACGCCGTGCGCGAACAGCTCGTCGGCGGCCTTCGGCGTGATGCCGACCCCGCCGGCGATGTTCTCGCCGTTGACGACGACGAAGGTCGCGTCGTGCTGCTCGCGCAGTTCGGGCAGCAGGCGCAGCAGCAGCCGGCGGCCGGCGCTGCCGACGACGTCGCCGACGAAGAGGATGTTCATCCAGCGTGTATAGCGGATGGGCGAGTTAGCCTACGGGCGATGCCGCCAGCTCCAGAGGACGCCGCGAGTTCCCCGGGCGTGAGAACTGCCGCGCCCCGGAGTGGAACTCGCAGTGCGGAGCACGCTCCCGCCTTGGCGGTCGCCGGCCTGACGAAGCGCTACGGCGAGCGCGTCGCGCTGCGCGGGGTCGGCTTCGACGCCGCGCCCGGAGAGCTGGTCGCGCTGATCGGGCCCAACGGCGCCGGCAAGACGACGATGCTGTCGATCCTCGCCGGGATCCAGCCGCCCGACGCGGGCACGGTCTCGCGCAGCGGCCGCGAGATCGGCTGGGTGCCGCAGCAGCCGGCGGTCTACTCGAAGCTGTCGGTCGCCGAGAACCTGCGCCTCTTCGCGCGCCTGGAGAAGGTCCCGCAGCCGGACGCCGTCGTCACGGCGATGCTCGCCCAGACGGGGCTCGAGGATCGCGCCGGCGACGAGGTCGGGCGCCTCTCGGGCGGCAACCAGCAGCGTGTCAACATCGCGGTCGGGCTGCTGGCGGCTCCGCCGGTGCTGCTGCTCGACGAGCCCTCCTCCTCGCTCGACCCTCGCCAGCGCGAGCGCCTCTGGGAGTTCATCGCGCGGCTCGCGGCCGGCGGCACGACGGTCGTCTACTCGACCCACAACGTGCAGGAGGCCGAGCGCTACGCCGACCGTGTGCTCGTGCTCGCCGACGGGGAGCTGCTGTTCAACGGCACGCCTGGCGAGCTGGAGGCGACCGTCGGCGGCGACGCGGCCGGCCCGCGCGACTTCGAGGCCGCCTTCGTCCGCTTCCTCCACGAGCGCGGGCACTGAGCGGATGCGCTGGCTGCTGCTGAAGGACGTGCAGATCCTGCGCCGCTCGCCGCTGCTGGTGGCGCTGCTGGTGCTCTACCCGATCCTGATCGCGCTGCTGATCGGCAGCGCGCTCTCCAGAGGTCCCGGCAACCCCTCGATCGCGCTCTTCAGCGGGGTTCCCAAAGACCAGCGCACCTTCGACGTCGGCGGCTCCGCGGTCAACGCCGACGAGTTCCTGCCGGAGCTGTCGAGATCGGTCGACATCGTCAGAGCGACCTCGCGCGAACAGGCGTTGCAATTGGTCAGGGACGGCGAGGTGCTCGCCGCTCTGATCCTGCCGCCGGACATCGCGCAGCAGCTCCAGAGCGGCCGCCAGCAGCCGACGCTCGAGGTCGCCTACAACGGCGAGGATCCGGTCAAGCAGCAGTTCGTCGAGTCGATGATCAAGGCCCGCATCGCCGACGCCAACACGGCGCTGCGCGAGAAGTACCAGAGAATCACGCTCGACTACATCGAGATGCTGCGCGACGGCGGCTCGCTCAACGTCTTCGGCACTGACGTCTCGATCCTCGGCCTGAGAACGTCGCAGCGTCTGATCGCGGGCGTGATGGCGACGCTGCCGAGATCGTCGCCGGAGTACACGGCGCTGGAGCAGGTCGACCGCTTCGCGCGCCTCGCGATCGAGAACCTCGGCGTCTCGACGAGAGTGCTGCGCTCGGTCGCCGAGCCGCTCGCCGTCAGACAGACCGTGATCGGCGGCAGACGGACGCCGCTGGACGCCTACGCGATCGCCGTCGCGGTGACGATCTCGCTGATGTTCCTGACGGTCCTGCTGGCCTCGGGCCTGCTCGCGCTCGAACGCGAGGAGCACGCCTTCGCGCGGCTCGTGCGCGGGCTCGTCTCACGCGTCGGGCTGCTGCTGGAGAAGGCCGGGCTGGCCGCCCTCTGCGGCCTCTTCGTGACGTTGCTGCTGCTCGTCGCGCTGGGGTTGTTCTGGGTCGAGTTGGACTTCGCGCGGATGCCGCTGTGGATCGTCGCGCTGGCGCTCGGCAGCGCCGCCTTCGGCGCGCTCGGCGTGGCGCTCGGCGGGCTCGCGCGCGAGGTCCGCGCCGCGTCGCTGCTCGCCTTCACGCTGTCGCTGCCGATCGCCTTCCTCGCGCTCGTCCCGAGCAGCTCGGTCTCCGGCTGGGCCTACGACGTCATACGCGTCGTCTGCGCGATCTTCCCGTTCAAGCCGACGCTGCAGGCGCTCGACGTCGCGATCAACGACGCGCCGTCGAGCTTCGCGGTGCCGCTGCTGCACCTCGCCGCGCTCGCGGCCGCGTACGTCGCGATCGCGCGGCTGGCGCTGCGGCGGTTCGGCTGAGCGACGCGGCGACGCGCTGACGCTCGGCGCGGAGCCGCGAGAGCACGACGTTATCCTCAGCCGTCGATGGCCTTTCCCCTCACCCGCCTGCGCCGGCTGCGCCGCACCGGCGCACTGCGCGGGCTCGTCCGCGAGACGCAGCTCGACGCCGGCGACTTCGTGCTGCCGTTGTTCGTCACCCACGGCAGCGACGTGCGCGCGCCGATCGAGGCGATGCCCGGCGTCGCGCGCCTCTCGATCGACCACGCCGTCGCGGAAGCCGGGGAGGCGGCCGCGCTCGGGATCCCCGCGGTGATGCTGTTCGGGATCCCCGACCACAAGGACGAGGAGGGCTCCGGCGCGTGGGACGACGAGGGCGTCGTCCAGCTCGCGATCCGCGCGATCAAGGAAGCCCACCCCGACCTGCTCGTGATCCCCGACCTCTGCCTCTGCGAGTACACCAGCCATGGCCACTGCGGCGTCGTGCGCAGCGATGGCCACGTCGACAACGACGCCTCGCTGGAGCTGCTCGCGCGCACGGCCGTCTCGCAGGCTCGCGCCGGCGCCGACGTGATCGCGCCGAGCGACATGATGGACGGGCGCGTCGGGGCGCTGCGCGCCGCGCTCGACGAGGCCGGCTTCGCGGAGATCCCGATCCTCGCCTACTCGGCCAAGTTCGCCTCCGCCTACTACGGCCCGTTCCGCGAGGCGGCCGATTCGACGCCGGCCTTCGGCGACCGCCGCAGCTACCAGCTCGATCCGGCCAACGGCGACGAGGCGATGCGCGAGGTCGCCGCCGACGTCGAGGAGGGCGCCGACATGCTGATGGTGAAGCCGGCGCTGCCGTACCTCGACGTGATCCGCCGCGTCAAGGAGACCCACAACCTGCCGCTCGTCGCCTATAACGTCAGCGGCGAGTACGCGATGGTGAAGGCGGCCGCGGCGGCCGGCTACATTGACGAGCGCGCGACGGTGCTCGAGACGCTCACCGCGTTCCGCCGTGCCGGCGCGGACGTCGTGATCACCTACCACGCCAAGGATGCCGCCCGCTGGCTCCAGGAGACGACATGACCGACGCCGGACAGGCGACGCCCAAGCTCCGCAGCCGCAGATTCGGCGCGGCGATCCCGCTCGACGAGCTCGACAGACGGCTGCTCAACCTGATGCAGGGCAAGTTCCCGCTCGAACCGCGCCCGTACCGGCGCGTCGCGGAGCTGGCCGAGGTCGACGAGGCGACGGTGATGCAGCGCGTCCAGCACCTGCTCGACCAGCGCATCATCCGCCAGGTGACGCCGATCTTCGACACGCGCGCGCTCGGCTACGAGTCGATGCTGGTGGCGGCGAAGGTCGACGCCGAGAACCCGCATCGCGCCGCCAAGGTGATCAACGCCCACCCCGGCGTCTCGCATAACTACCTGCGCAACCACGACTTCAACATGTGGTTCACGATCGCGACCGAGCCGGACTCGAAGCTCGGCCTCGAGGGGACGCTGAACGCGCTCGCGGAGGAGGCGGGTGCCACGTCGGTGCGCCAGCTGCCCACGCTGAAGCTGTTCAAGATCCGCATGGACCTGGAGATGGAGGGCGACACAAGAGCGCTCGCCGCGCAGGCCGTCGCCGCCGAGCCGGTCGAGCTGGAGCGTCAGCCCTACGACGATTTCGACATCGCCGTGATCCGCGCGCTGCAGGGCGACATGGCCGTCGTCGAGGAGCCGTACGCCGCCGCCGCCGCCGAGCTGGGGATCACGCAGGAGCGTTTCCTCGACCACCTCGCCGGGATGCAGGAGCGCGGCCTGCTGCGCCGCGTCGCCGCGATCCTCTACCACCGCCGCGCCGGCTTCTCCGCCAACGGGATGGGCGTCTGGAAGGTGCCCGACGAGCAGATCCTCGAGGTCGGCCGTCAGATGGCCGCGGTGCGCGGAATCTCGCATTGCTACCAGCGGCCGGCTCGCGGGGCAGGGCGGGAAAGGCTCCGGCACTGGCGCCGCGGGCGATCTTTATTTGCGGGTGCGGCTGGCGC
>DATIOB010000009.1:0-9936 GCA_035473605.1 Conexibacter sp. | reverse complement strand
GTGCACCCGCACTCCGGGTGGATGAGGAAGTCGGCATCCGGGTGGGCGGCGCGCACGGCCGTGATGTCGTCCGGGCGGATGCCGGCGTGCACGTGGCACTCGCCGTCCCAGACGTGCATCGGGCGGCCGGTCGTCTTCTCGACGTAGCGGCCGAGCCACATGTCCGGGCCGAAGAGGATCTCCGTGTCCGGGCCGTGCTGGGCGTAGATGTGCTCGACGACCTTCACCGCGTTGGACGAGGTCACGCAGTAGTCGGTCAGGGCCTTGACCTCCGCGGTCGTGTTCACGTACATCACCACCACACCCGCGGGATAGCGCTGCTTCCACGCCGACAGCTGCTCCGCGTCGATCGAGGCGGCGAGCGAGCAGCCGGCGTCGAGGTCGGGGATCAGCACGGTCTTCTCGGGGCAAAGGATGGACGCCGTCTCCGCCATGAAGTGCACGCCGCAGAACGCGATCGTCCCGGCGTCGGAGGCCGCCGCCTGCTGGGAGAGCCCGAGCGAGTCACCGACGTAATCGGCGCTGTCCTGGATCTCGGGCAGCTGGTAGTTGTGGGCGAGAATCTTGGCGCCGCGCTCTTCGGCGAGCGCGCGCACCTCCGCCTGCAGGGCGGGGATGTTCTCGAGCATCAGCGGGGCCTGTGACATTGAGGGACCGCTATGCGCACTTGGGAGGACGGGGAGGCTCATGGTGACTCCAAGAGGAGGGAGAGATCGAGCGCCGGGGCCGAGTGCGTCAACGCCCCAACTGAGATGAAGTCTACGCCGGTCGCTCCGATCGCTCTCAGCGCGTCGAGCGTGACGCCCCCGCTGGCCTCCAGCGACGCCCGTCCGGCGGTGAGCGCGACCGCCTCGCGCATCGTCGCGAGATCCATGTTGTCGAGCATCACGCGGCGCGCGCCGGCCGCCAGCGCCTCCTCCAGCTCGGCGAGGTCGGTCACCTCGACCTCGATCGGCAGATCGGGCCGCGCCGCGCGGGCGCGTCGCACCGCCTCCCCCACCCCGCCGGCCGCGGCGGCGTGGTTCTCCTTGATCAGGATCTCGTCCCACAGGCCGATGCGGTGGTTGACGCCGCCGCCGGCGTGCACCGCCGCCTTCTCGACCATCCGCAGCCCCGGCGTCGTCTTGCGCGTGTCGAGCACGCGCGCGCCGGTCCCCTCCAGCGCTCTGACGCAGCGCGCCGTCAGCGTCGCGATACCGGAGAGGCGGCCGAGGAAGTTGAGCGCCGTGCGCTCGCCCGTCAGCAGCGCGCGCGCGTTGCCCTCGACCTCCAGCACGGGGCCGTCCTCGCGCCAGACGCCCTCCTGCGCGAGCCGCTCGATCCGCGCGCCGGGATCGACGGCGCGGAAGGCGCGCTCGGCGAGGTCGAGGCCATAGAGCACGCCCGGCGCCTTCTGGCGGATCCGCGCGCTCGCGCGCGCCTGCGGATCGACCGTCACGGCGGCGGTCGCATCGCCGTCGCCGACGTCCTCGGCGAGCGCGCGCGCGACCAGCTCGTCGAGCAGCGCCGGGTCGAGCACGGGCGCGCGGCGCTCGCGGTCCTTGCGGTCAGCGGGGAGAGTCGGTGCGGAGGACATTGATCGTCTCGAAGGCCGGGTCGCTGGCGCCGTGCAGCCGCGCGCCCGACGCCACCAGCTCGCGCAGGTAGGCGACGACCGCGGCGGTGACACGCTCGCCGGGGAGCAATGCGGGGATGCCGGGAGGGTAGCCGGCGATCGCCTCGCACGAGATCCGCCCGACCGCCTCGTCGACCGCGACGACGTCGGCCTCGCCGAGGAAGGCGTCGCGCGGCGAGACCGCCAGCTCGTGCTGGAGCGCGGCCGGCGGCGGCAGGATCGCCTCGCGCGCGCCCGGCCGCGCGATCCGCGCGATCGTCTCGGCGAAGTCGTGCGCGAACCGCTCCAGCGCGTCGACCGGCTGCGCGACGCCGAGCACCAGCACCAGCGTCGCCTGCGTCGCCAGCTCCGGGTGGATGTCGTAGGCGGCCTTCAGCGCCGCCGCGACCTCGTAGCCGCTGCAGCCGGTCTCGCGCACGTCGATCACGATCCGCAGCGGATCCCACGCCGCCGCGCCCGGCTGCCCGACCAGCCGCTCGCCGACGACGCGGCAGCCGGGGACCGCGTCGATCGCCGCGCGCGTGCGCGCGGCGGCCGCGAGCGTGTCGCTCAGCAGCGCCTCGCCGTGGACCGCGAGCTGGCGGCGGGCGCCGTCGAGCGAGGCGAGCAGCAGCGAGGAAGGGCTCGTGGAGCGCACGAGACGGATCGCGCGCGCGATCCGCTCCGGGTCGACCCGCCCGTCGCGCGCGATGTGCAGCATCGCCGACTGCGTCAGCGATCCGACGATCTTGTGCGTCGAGGTCAGCACGGCGTCGGCGCCGAGCTGCAAGGCCGAGGCCGGGACGCCGGCATGGAAGCCGAAGTGCGGTCCCCACGCCTGGTCGACGACGAGCGCGGCGCCGGCCGCGTGGGCGGTCTCCGCCAGCGCCGCCACGTCGGCGGCGATGCCGTAGTAGGTCGGCGAGACGACGAAGGCGGCCGCGGCGCCCGGCGTGCGCGCGAGCGCCTCCGCCAGCGCCTGCGGCGTGACGCCGTGCGCCAGCCCCAGCTCGTGGTCGTACTCCGGGGCGACGAAGGTCGGCAGGCCGCCGGAGAGGACCAGCCCGTCGACCATCGAGGCGTGCGCGTTGCGCTGCAGCACGACCGCGGTGCCGGGCGGCGCCAGCGCGAGGCAGAGCGCGTGGTTGCCCTGCGTGGCGCCGTTGGTGAGGAACCACGTGCGGTCGGCGCCGTGCGCGGCGGCGGCGAGCTGCTCGGCCAGCTCGTACGGCGTCGGCGAGGGGCCGACGTCGATCCCGGCGGTGTCCTGCGGCACGTCGAGCTGGAGCGCGCTCTCGCCGATCGCATGCAGCAGGCCCGGATCGGCGCCGGGGCCGCCCTTGTGACCGGGCACGTGGAAGCGGGTCACCCCGCGGAAGCCGTAGGCGACGAGCGCGTCGAGATAGGGCGCCGTCGGCTGCCGCCCGTCGGGGGCTTGGCCGTCGGCTGCCACCGTGCTCCTAGCCGGCCGCCTGCTTCAGCAGGTAGGCGCGCACGAAGCCGTCGAGGTCGCCGTCGAGCACGCGGCCGGTGTCGCCGACCTCGTGGTCGGTGCGGTGGTCCTTGACCATCGAGTACGGGTGCAGCACGTAGGAGCGGATCTGCGAGCCGAAGTTGACGTCCTGCGCCTCGCCCTTCTCACGCGCGATCTCCTCCTGGCGTCTCTGCTCCTCCAGCTCGACGAGCTTGGAGCGCAGCATCGCCATCGCGGTCGCGCGGTTGGAGGACTGCGAGCGCTCGTTCTGGCATTGCACGACGATCCCGCTCGGTCTGTGCGTGATCCGCACGGCCGAGTCGGTCTTGTTGACGTGCTGGCCGCCGGCGCCGGAGGCGCGGTAGGTGTCGACCTGGAGGTCGTCGTCGTCGATCTCGACCTCCGCGGCGTCCTCGACGATCGGCGCGACCTCGAGGCCGGCGAAGCTCGTCTGACGGCGGTTGGCGGAGTCGAACGGGCTCAGCCGCACGAGCCGGTGGACGCCCTTCTCGGCGCCGTAGAGCCCGTAGGCGTTCTCGCCTCTGACGAGGAAGGTCGCCGACTTGATGCCGGCCTCCTCCCCCGCGCTCACCTCCAGCAGTTCGACGTCGAAGCCGCGCTTCTCGGCCCAGCGCATCTCCATCCGCAGCACCATCTCGGCCCAGTCCTGCGCGTCGGTGCCGCCGGCGCCGGCGTTGACGGTCACGAGCGCGTCGCCGGCGTCGTATCTGCCGGAGAAGAGCCGTTCCTCCTCCAGCGCCTCCAGCCGCCGCTCGACGGAGATGACCTGCTCGGCCAGCTCGCCGGCGAGGTCGGGATCCTCCTGCGCCATCTCGGCGAGCGGCTCGAGGTCGTCGACGTCGCTCGTGAGCGTGCGGTAGCCGTCGAGCTTGCGGCTCGCGCGGGCGTGCTGGGCGCTCGTTCTGGCCGCGTTCGCCTGGTCGTCCCAGAAGCCCGGCTCGCCCATCACCTGCTCCAGCTCGGCGACCTCGGCCTCCAGCGCGCTGGGATCGACGTAGTCGGCGAGCAGCGTCAGCTGCTGCCGGATCGCCTTGAGGCGCTGCGAGACGGAGTCTGCGGGGATCGGCGGAGTGGCGGACATCGCCTCTCAGGCTAGCCGAGTGAGCGCTCAGTCGTCGTCGGGCGGCGTCGCGCCGGCGCCGGCACCGGAGCCGTCGCCGTCGCCGTCGTCGCCTCCGCCGGAGCTGCCGCCGCCGGAGCCCGACGAGGAGCCGCCGGAGCCGCCCGAGGCGCCCGTGCCGCCGCTCGTGTCGCCGTCGTCGCCGCCCGATCCGGTCGAGGAGCCGCCGTCAGCGACGCCGGGCGCGCCGGCGGGGGATCCGGAGCCGCCGCCCCCGCGCGGAGCGCCGCGGTCCGTGCCGCCGGCCCCGCCGCTCGCGCCGGAGGAGCCTGAGCCGCCGCTCCCGCCGCCACCGCCGTGCTGCCTGCCGGACGCGCCCTTGCCGCCGCCGCTCTGCGAACGGCCGACGGAGCCGCGCCCGGAGGAGCCGCCGCCGGACGAGCCGTCGTCGGAGCCGCGCCCGGAGGAGCCGCCCCCAGCGCCGCGGCGGGAGCCGTTGCCGGACGAGCCGTTGCCGGTCCCGCGGCCGGACGCCTCGGGGCCGCCGGAGCCGCGCCCGCCGGAGCCGGCGCCGTCACCGGAGCCGCCGCCGTCCCCGCCGCCGCCGTCCTCGCCGCCGCCGCTGCCGATCGGGCCGGCGCCGGGACCGCTGGCCCCGGCTCCGCCCTCTCCCTGCCCGTCCTCGCCGCCGCTCCCGCGATCGCGGTCGCGACGGTCGTCGCGACCGCGTCTGGCGCGATCGTCACGACCATCGCGGTCCTTGCCGCCGTCGCGATCGCCGTCGGCACCGCCGGTCCGCCCCACGGCGCCGGAGCCGCTCGATCCGAAGCCGCCCGCTCCGAGCGACGCGGGCGTCGCGGGCGTCGATGCGGGCGCGCCGAGGGCCGGCGCGGTCGGCGCCGCACCGTCGCGTGGACGCTCGCTGCGCTGCTCGGCCGGAGCGGGATCGGCGCGACCGCTGTCGCGTGAGACGGTCACGCCGGTCGCGAGCGCGCCGGTCGCGACGACCGCGACACCGGCCTTCATGAACGTTCCCGCGAGTGTCGCGCCGCCGGCGCCGACAGCGACCTCGGCGATGCCGGCGCCTCCTCCCCCTCCCAGGGAAGCGGCCCAGTTGGCCAGCGGCAGCGGAGTGAGAGCGGTCGCCGCGGTCCGCAGCGCGGAGCGCGCACGGTGGACGAGCTGCCGCACCGCGCCCTCGCTGAGGCCGAGCGCCGCGGCGACCTCGCCGCGGCTGCGGCCGACGAGCGTCGTCTGCACCAGCGCCTCGCGCTGGCTGGCGGGCAGGTCGGCGATTCCGGCGAGCGCGTCATGCAGGCGCTCGCGCTCCTCGGCCGCCTCCGCGGTGTCGCGCGCCTGCGGCGGGACCGCCATCGCCGCGAGCGGGTCGACGACCGCGTGGCCCTCCTGCCGCGCGACGCGGATCGCCTCGTGGCGGACGATCTGGTGCAGCCAGCCGCGCAGGTGCGCGACCTCCGCGCCGGCCGCCAGCGCCGCCCACGCGCTCGTCAGGGCCTGCTGGACGATGTCCTCGGCACGGCTCTCAGGCGCGATCCGCCGCGCGAAGCCGACGAGCGGCCGGCGATAGCGCTCGACGATCGCCGCGAACGCACGCTCGTGCCCGGCGCGCGTCAACGCGACGAGCCGCTCGTCGGTCTGGCTTCCCAGCAGCGCGTCGGAGAGCCACGGCTTCATCGCGCGTGGCCGCTCCGAACGCGGTGGGAGGGGTCAGTCGTCGTCGCCACCGTGGCCGCGGCCGCGGCTGTGGTCGTCGTCGTGACCACGCCCGCGACGGTCGTCGTCCCCGTCGTCGTCATGCCCGCGGCCATGACCGCTGTCGCCGTCGTCGCCGTCGTCGTCACGGCCGCCGCGGTTGAGGTTGTCGTCGCCGCGCAGCACCTTCACCCGCGTCGCGTCGATCGTCGCCGCGTCGACCTTGGCGCCCTTCACGAGCACCTGCCGGCCGACCGCCGGGATCGTCAGCTCGTTCGCCAGCACGGTGAACGTCCGCGTCACGCGGTTGTGCTTGTGGCCGCGGCTGGAGGCCGACGCCGGCTTGCGGTTCTTGACCTTCAGCGTGAAGGTTCTGGCAGCCTCGTCGCGCGCCGTGACGAAGCCGACGACGCGGATCCGGTTGCCCGGCAGCGGCGTGACGCCGGGCTCGGTCGTGGTGCCGGTGGTGCCCGTCGTCGTGGTGCCGGTCGTGCCGGCCGTCCCAGCGCTGTCGTCGGCGCCGTCACGCGCCAGCGCGGTCGCGGTGAAGGTGCCGAGCGCGAGCGCCAGCACGATCGCGACCACCTGGGCGATGCGCGTTCTGCGTGAAGCTTCCATCTGATCCTCCTCAGTTCCGTCGATCCGTGACGCCTGCGTCGGCGCCTCTCCTGCTCGGAGGAGTCGCCGACGACGAAAAGGTCACGCGAGGAATGTAGGGAGGAGGGTGAGCGTCGCTGCGACGGGTCAGATGCCTGACCCGTCGCGACCGTCAGCTCACGTCCCGTGGCACTTCTTGAACTTCTTGCCCGAGCCGCACCAGCAGGGGTCGTTGCGGCCGATCTGGTCGATCGCGTCGACTCTGCGCTGCTCGACGCGCGGTGCGCCCTCGTCCTCGACGACCTGCTCCTCGACGCTGCCGGCGGCGAGCGCCGCGGCGTCCGGGTCGGTCGTCATCGCCGAGTACGGCGCCATCGTCGAGCTGGCCGAGCCGGAGTAGGTGAAGCCGCCGCTCGTCCACGAGCTGTTGCTGGTGGTCGACTGCGGGATGACCTCCTGCGGCGCGGGCGGCTCCTCCTCGCCGGAGTCGATCTGGACCTCGACGTTGAAGACCATCCGGGCGAAGTCGGCCCAGATCGTGTTCATCAGGTCCTGGAAGAGCGTGAAGCCCTCGTTCTTGTACGCGACGAGCGGCTCGATCTGGGCGAACCCGCGGAGGTGGATGCCCTCGCGCAGATAGTCCATGTCATAGAGGTGCTCCTGCCAGCGCTGATCGATGATCTGCAGCAGCAGGTAGCGCTCCAGCACGCGCATCAGCTCGTCGCCGAGCTCTCTCTCGCGCTCGTCGTAGCGTCTCGTCGCCTCCTCGGTGAAGAGGCGGTGCAGCTCGCTGCGCTCGATCGAGTCGGGGTTGAGGTCCTCCTGCGCGAAGCTGAGCGGGAATATCTCCGCCACTCTCGCGAACAGGCCCTCGATGTCCCAGTCCTCGATGTAGTCGCCGGGGCACGACTCGTCGATCGTGCGCTCCAGCATCTGCGTGATCTGGTCACGCGCCTCGTCGCCCATGTCGCGGCCCTCGAGGACCTCGTCACGGTAGGCGTAGACGATGCGGCGCTGCTCGTTCATGACGTCGTCGTAGTCGAGCACGCGCTTGCGGATGAGGAAGTTCTGCTCCTCGACCTTCTTCTGCGCCTTCTCGATCTGCTTCGAGAGCAGGCCGGCCTCGATCGGCTCCTCCTTGCCCTCGTCGTCGGTCGTGCCGAAGCGGTCGAGGATCTTGTAGATCCGCTCGCCGGCGAAGAGGCGCACGAGGTCGTCCTCGGCGGAGAGGTAGAAGCGCGTCTCGCCCGGATCGCCCTGACGGCCGGAGCGGCCGCGCAGCTGGTTGTCGATCCGGCGCGACTCGTGACGCTCGGTGCCGATGATGTAGAGACCGCCGGCTTCGAGGACCTGCTCCCTCTCCTCCGCGACGCGCCGCTCGATCTCCGGCAGCACCTTCGCGTAGTGCTCGTCGTAGTCGGGATCGTCGGGCGACAGGCCGAGCTTGACCAGCTCGCGCGCCGCGAGGTGCTCGGGGTTGCCGCCGAGCTTGATGTCGACGCCGCGGCCGGCCATGTTGGTCGCGATCGTGACGGCGCCGGAGCGACCGGCCTCGGCGACCGTCTCGCCTTCTTTCTCAGCGTGCTCGGGCTTCGCGTTGAGGACGATGTGCGGCACGCCGCGCTTGGCGAGGCGCGCGCCGAGGTCCTCGGAGACCTCGACCGAGATCGTGCCCACGAGGATCGGCTGCCCTCTCGCGTGGCGCTCGACGATCTCGTCGACGACCGCCTGCCACTTGCCCTCTTTGGTCTTGAAGACCTGGTCGTTCTGATCCTTGCGGATCATCGGGCGGTTGGTGGGGATCTGCACGACGCCGAGTCTGTAGATCTTCATGAACTCGGTCGCCTCGGTGATGCCGGTGCCGGTCATGCCCGAGAGCTTGTCGTAGAGGCGGAAGTAGTTCTGGTACGTCACCGTGGCCATCGTCTGGTTCTCCTCGGTGACGTTCACCCCCTCCTTCGCCTCGATCGCCTGGTGCAGGCCCTCCGACCAGCGGCGGCCTTCGAGGATGCGCCCGGTGAACTCGTCGATGATCGCGACCTCGCCGTCGATCACGGCGTAGTCGACGTCGCGTCTGTAGAGCGCCTGCGCGCGCAGCGACTGGATCAGGTGGTTGACGAGATGGCCGTTCTCGGCGCGGTAGAGATGGTCTATCCCGAGGAAGCGCTCGGCCTTCTCGACACCGCGCTCGGTGATCGCGACCGTTCTGTGCTTCTCGTCGAACTCGAAGTCGTAGTCCGCGACGAACTCCTTCTTCGTCTTCGGATCCATCCCCTCCGGTCTTCTGCCGGGGGTCAGCATCGGCGCCAGGCGGGCAAATCTGGAGTACAGCTCGCCGGCCTCCTCGGGCGCGCCGGAGATGATCAGCGGCGTGCGCGCCTCGTCGATCAGGATGTTGTCGACCTCGTCGACGATCGCGAAGGTGTGAGCCGCCGAGCGGCGGTCGAGGCGGTCCTTGGCCGTGCGGACCTCGCCGAGGTCGCGACCGCCGTGCTGGACCTTGTCCTCCAGCGAGCCGGCCATGTTGTCGCGCAGGTAATCGAAGCCGAACTCCGAGTTGGTGCCGTAGGTGAGGTCGGCGGCGTAGGCGGCGCGCTTCTCCTCGGCCGGCTGCATGTTCTGGAGCACGCCGTAGGTGACGCCAAGCGCGTCATAGATCGGCGACATCCACTCGCAATCGCGGCGGGCGAGGTAATCGTTGACCGTCACGATGTGGACGCCCTTGCCGGCGAGCGAGTTGAGGATCGCGGGCAGCGTGCCGGTGAGCGTCTTGCCCTCGCCGGTGCGCATCTCGGCGATGTTGCCGTCGTGCAGGACCATTCCGCCGATCAGCTGGACGTCGAAGTGACGCATGCCCATCGTGCGGCGGCCGGCCTCGCGCACCATCGCGAAGCAGTCGTAGAGGAGGTCCTCGAGCGGCTCGGGGTTCTCGCCGCGCGCGCGATCACGCAGCTCGTCGGCGGCCTCGCGCAGCTCCGCGTCCGACATCGCCTCGTATTCGGGCTCGAGCGCGTTGATCTTGGCCACGCGCTGTTCGTAGCCCTTGAACTTCTTTCCTTCGCCCATGCGAAGCGCGCGATCAATCAACGACATGGGGCTAGCGTAGCATCGGCGAAGGGGCCGGATGCAACCCTGATGTGATGGTCCGAACCGTCAGGAATCCGAAGATCCGGCGGGCGCCGCGACCGAACGTCGCGACGCCAGCGGAACCCGTCGCCTACGCCTGCGCCTGAGCGCCGTACGCGGCGGCCTGAGCGGCGCGCGTCTCCCTGCGCTTGCGCCGCTTGTCGCGGTGGCGCTTGACCTGTTTCGACATCTGCTCCTCGCAGACGTTGATGGCGTGGCCCATGTCCTCGGCCGAGGCCTCGGCGCGCAGCGTCACGCCCTTGAGGTAGAGGGTCGCCTCGGCGATCTGCGACTGCGCGATCGACGGGTTGCGCGCCTCGATCAGCTCGACCTCGAGCTGCGCGAGCTCCG
>DATIOB010000008.1:0-5898 GCA_035473605.1 Conexibacter sp. | reverse complement strand
ATGACGAACGCCTTGGGACCGTCGGCCCCAAGGCGTTCACCACGACCGGCGGCCACGATCAGCGCGACCGCCATGCGAAATCCGTCCGACCCGGCCGACTACTCCGCCCCGACGGCCACCTTGCCGCTCGCGGCGGAAGAGGCCAGCAGCTCGTCGAGGTGCTCCTCGGCCTGCGCCTCTTCCATCTCGAGCGCGTACATCAGCTCCGAGGCGAGGATCTTCTTCGCCCGCGTGAACATCTGCTTCTCACCAGTCGACAGGCCCTTCTCTGCCTCTCGGATGGCGAGGTTGCGCACGACCTCGGCCAGCTCGTAGATGTCGCCGGTCTTGATCTTGTCGCGGTTGTGCTTGAAACGCCGATTCCAGTTCTTCGGCATCTCCGAGCACTCGTCCGCCAGCACGGCGAGCACTCTCTTGACGGTCTCCTCGTCGATCACGCGGCGCAGTCCGGCGACGGCGGCGTTCTCGGTCGGGACCATCACGGTCATGTCGTTGTGGAGGATCTTGATCGTCAGGTACTCGCGCGTCTCCCCGAGAATCTCCTTGTCCTCCTTCTTGAGGACCTGCCCGGCACCGTGATGCGGGTAGACGACGTTGTCGCCGATCTCGAAGTCGATGTGCTCGACAACGATCTCGATGTCGAGGTCCTCGAGCTGCTCTTCGCTCAGGTCAGTGATGGTCGTCCTCCTTGTGTCAAGCAGTCAGGCTCTGCAGACCGTCAGGTCTGCAGGTACCGATCCACCAGATTGATCTCTTGCTGTCGTCGAAGGCCCTCGCGGATGTCCTTCGCCCGGATCTCGCCGACGCCGTCGACGGTTTCGAGCTCGCCGTCAGTGGCGGCGAGCATCTCCTCCAGCCCCCCGAACTCCTGCACGATGCGCTGCACCACGAGTCGTGGCAGGCGCGGGATGCGACCGAGGATCCGGTAGCCCCGCGGGGAGACGGGATAGTCAAGCGTGTTGACCTTGCGGTCGTAGCCGAGCAGCTCGGCGAGGCGACCGAAGTCGAGCAGGTCCTGGTGGGGCAGGCGCACCAGCTGGTCGAAGGCGACGGCGAAGTTCTCGTCGGTGTCCTCGGCGAGGTAGTCGTGCACGAGCGCGGACTTGTCGCCCGCGACGCCGACCATCGTCTCGTCGAGCTGCATCTCGATCAGACGCCCCTCGGTGCCGAGCTCGACGATGTAGCGCTCGATCTCGACGCCCATCCGCGTCACCAGCTCGGCACGCTGGAGCACCGTCAGGACGTCGTGGAGCGTCGCGCCGCCCTCGAACTCGAGCGCGGTCAGACGGGTCGAGACCTGGTCGAGGCGGCTGCGGTACTTGTCGAGCGTCGCGAGCGCCTGGTTGGCCTTCGCGAGCACGACCGGGATGTCCTCGAGGATGTACTTCGCGCCGTCGACGTAGAGCGACACGACTTCCCTACGCTGCGAGATCGCGATCACGAGCGCCTCGGTCTGCTTCGAGATGCGCTCCGCGGTGCGATGGCGGGTGCCGGTCTCCAGCGTCAGGATCGTCGGGTCGGGCGTCAGCTGCACGTTGCCCCAGACGATTTTCGTCGCGTTCGCGTTGAGCACGAGCGCGCCGTCCATCTTGGCGAGCTGATAGAGAAACGCCGGCGTGTAGTCGATGTCGAGCTTGAGACCGCCGGAGAAGAGGAAGGCGAGGTCGTCGGCGTCGCCCATCACGATCAGACCACCCGTGCGAGCATGCACGATGTTGTCGATCCCCTCGCGCAGCGATGTGCCGGGAGCAACCATCTCGAGTGCCTTGACGAGCCGGGGCTCTTGGCGAGACTCGAGCTCCTCTTTGAGCTCTTCCCCGGAACGCGGCGCCATAGACACACCATTCTACCGCGTTTTTCCGTGATTTTCGGCGGCACGCAGGAAGTCTTGGACGGATTGCGAAACGCGTCGGAAACGCGCGCGTCCTCCGACGTGGCCAAAGCGCCGTGTTCAGGCGCGGCGAAACGACGCGCTCAGGCGGCGCGGGCGCGCTGCTGGACCGGCAGCGCGCGACGCAGCGCGGCCCGCAGCGTGCCGGCTTCCGGAGTCACGATCGTTCCCAAGCCGAACTTGCGCGCCTCGGCGATCCGCCGCTCCGGGTGCGCGACCGTCCGCAGCTCACCAGTGAGCCCCAGCTCACCAAAACAGGCCAGCGGCGGGCCGTCCTCCCCATCTCTGCCGCCCGCTCCCCGCAGCGCGACCCCGCGCGCGGCGCTCGCGACGGCCAGCGCGACCGCGAGGTCGGCGCCGGGCTCATCGACGCGCACGCCGCCGACGACGTTGACGAAGACGTCGGCGCTGCCGACCGCGACGCCGGCGTGGCGGCCGAGCACGGCGAGAACGAGCGCGAGGCGGTTGCGATCGATCCCGCTGACGACGCGGCGCGGCGGCACCAGCTCCGAGGGCGAGACGAGCGCCTGCACCTCGACGAGCAGCGGCCGCGAGCCCTCCATCGCGCACAGCACGACCGAGCCGGGCGCATGGGTCGCCTCGCCGACGAAGCGGGCGGAGGCGTCGAGCACCTCGACGAGCCCGTCCTGTCTCATCTCGAAGACGCCGGCCTCGCTGGTCGAGCCGAAGCGGTTCTTCAGCGCCCGCAGCGTGCGGTAGGTGCGCTCCCGCTCGCCCTCGAACTGCAGCACGCAGTCGACGAGGTGCTCCAGCACGCGCGGCCCGGCCAGCGCCCCCTCCTTCGTCACGTGGCCGACCAGCAGCACGGCGACGCGGTGCTGCTTGGCGACGCGCATGATCTCGCCCGCGACCTCGCGCACCTGGCCGACGGAGCCGGGCGCGCCGGTCAGCTCGGCGGCGTGGAGCGTCTGGACGGAGTCGATCACGCAGACCTCCGGCCGCTCGCGCTCGAGCGTCGCGAGCACGGCGCCGAGGTCGGTCTCGGCGATCACGGGGATGTCGAGCGCCGAGTTTCTGCCGTTCGTCCCCAGCCGCTCGGCGCGCAGCTTGATCTGCGCCGCCGACTCCTCGGCGGAGACGTAGAGCGTCTTGCGCCCGGCGCCGGTCAGGTTGGCGAGCGCCATCGTCGTCAGCGTCGACTTGCCGATCCCCGGCGAGCCGCCGATCAGCACGAGCGAGCCGGGCACGATCCCGCCGCCGAGCACGCGGTCGAGCTCGCCGATCCCGGTCGGCAGGCGCGCGACCTCGCTCGCCTGCACCGACCCGAGCCGCGTCGGCGCGACCGCGGCGCCGGCGCGCGAGCCGCCGACCCCCGCGCGCCCGGAGCCACCGCCCCCGCTGCGCACAGGCGCGGAGCGGACCTCCTCGACGAGCGTGTTCCACTCGCCGCAGCCGGGGCATCTGCCGGCCCAGCGCGGCGTCTCGTGCGCGCACGCGGAGCAGACGTGGACGGTGGTCGGGCGAGCCATTGGACGCGTCAGCCTACGCGCCGCGCCGGACGAACACGCGTTCGCGCCGCGCCCCGTGCCCGCCCGCGACCGCGCCGCGCCGCGCCGCGCCTAGCGGGTCGCGTCGAGCGCACGCGTGAGGTCGCGCGCGAGGTCGTCGGCGTCCTCGATCCCGACGCTGAGGCGGATCAGCCCCTCGGTCGCGTCGTCGTAGCCCCAGCGGGCGCGCCGCTCGGCCATCGTGTGGATCGAGCCGAAGCTGGTCGCCTCGATCACCAGCTCGCAGCGGTCGAGCACGGCCCGCGCCCGCTCCGCCGACCCGGGGTCGAACGTCAGCACGGTGCCGAAGCCCTCCATCTGGCGGTTGGCGACCGCGTGCGCAGGGTCGGACGGCAGGCCGGGATAGCGGACCGCGTCGAGGTCGTCGCCGACGCGCGCGGCCAGCAACGTCGCGAGCGCCAGCGCGGTCGCCGTCTGGCGCTCCAGCCGCACGTCGAGTGTCGCCAGCGAGCGGTGCGCCAGCCACGCCTCGAAGGGGCCGAGGACCGCGCCGGCGCGGTCGCGCCACTGTCTGACGGCGGCGGCGATCGTCTCGTCGCGCGTGGCGATCGTGCCGAGCAGCAGGTCGCCGTGGCCGGTGAGGTGCTTGGAGCCGCTCAGCAGCGTCACGTCGGCGCCCAGCTCCAGCGGCCGCTGCCCGAACGGCGTCGCGAGCGTGTTGTCGACGACCAGCCGCCCGCCGAAGCTGCGCACCGCGGCGGCGACGGCGCGCACGTCGACGACGTCGAGGCCGGGGTTCGACGGCGTCTCGACCAGCACCAGCGCGGCGCCGTCGGCGGCCGCGACGACCGCCGCGGTGTCGGTCGGCACCAGCCGCACCTGCACGCCGAGCGCGGCCAGCTCGCCGGAGGCCAGCAGCCGCGCCGTCGGATAGGCGTCCTCCTGCACGACGAGCACGTCGCCGGCCCGCAGCAGCGGGAAGAGGACCGCCGCGATCGCGGCGGAGCCAGAGGGGAAGGTCAGCGCGGTGACGCCGTCGCCGCCCTCCAACTGCGCGATCGCGCGCTCCAGCGCCGTCCACGTCGGGTTGGCGTAGCGGGCGTAGCCGTAGCGCTCGTCGTGGACGTCGTCGCCGCGCAGATGGAACGGCGCCGCGAAGGTCGGCCCGGGCAGGAACGGCCGCCCCTGCTCGGCCGGCGGCAGACCCGCGTGGACGGCGCGCGTGCCGTCGCCGAGGCGGCGTTCGTCGGCGCTCATGCGTCCGCCTCCCGCGCACGCGAGGCTCGCACGCACGACTCGAACCCGCTCGCCTTGTGCGCGGCGTCGCAGAACGGTTTCGTGTGCGACTGACCGCAGCGGCAGAGCACGATCGGGCGGCCGGGCTGCGGGTTGGCGATCTCGTTGCCGTCGGGGTCGACCAGCCGCACCGGTCCCGTCACCTTGTACGGCCCGTCGTCGCGAACTCTGATCTCGACATCGTGCATCTCCCACACGCTATCGCCCGCGCCAACCTCCACGACAGCTCCATTGCTCCGTTTTGGTCGCCGCGCAGGTCGCCTGAACGCAGACGGGGCGGCCCCGAAGGACCGCCCCGTCGAAACTGCGATGCGCGCGTGCGCGCTGCTACTTGTCGGCCGGCTCTCCGCCGTCGCCCGCGGCCTCGACCTCGGGCGCAGCGGGCTCCTCCTCGGAGGAGCCGCCCTCGGCGCCGACGCCGACCGGCGTCGGAGCGGGCTTCGGAGCGATGATCTCGATCGAGACGTCGCCCTCGACGCCCTCCGCGGCCTTGTCGACCATCACGGTGCCGCCGGGCATCAGCTCGGAGCGCAGAACGAAGTCGGCGAGCGGATCCTCGATGTATCTCTGGATCGCGCGACGCAGCGGTCGGGCGCCCATGGCGGGATCCCAGCCTCTGTCGACCAGCAGGTCCTTCGCCTCCACGGTCAGCTCCAGCTGCAGCTCGCGTTCCGCCAGCGAGGCGCGGATCCGCAGCAGCAGCAGGTCGACGATCTCCTTGATCTCTTCCTTGGCCAGCTTGTGGAAGACGATCACGTCGTCGATGCGGTTGAGGAACTCGGGCCGGAAGACCTTCTTCAGCTCGCCCATGATCCGGGTCTTCATGTCGTCGTACGTGATGCCGGTCTCGTCGTCGCTGACAGCGAAGCCGAGCGGCGTGTTGCGAGCGATCTCGCTCGCGCCGATGTTCGACGTCATGATCACGATCGCGTGGCGGAAGTCGACGGTGCGCCCCTACGCATCCGTCAGCCGCCCGTCCTCGAGGATCTGGAGCAGGATGTTGAAGACGTCCGGGTGGGCCTTCTCGATCTCGTCGAGCAGGAGGACCGAGTACGGCTTGCGCCGCACGGCCTCGGTCAGCTGACCGCCCTCGTCATAGCCGATGTAGCCCGGAGTCTTCGTAGCGTTCTGGTTCAGCATGTGCGTCATCGGCCAGTTCAACAATCCCGACTCATACTCGTCGAAGGGGAACGAGCTCTCGATCACGCGCCCATCCACGTAACGAGACGTGGTTTCGCCCTC
>DATIOB010000007.1:0-5821 GCA_035473605.1 Conexibacter sp. | reverse complement strand
GAACGGCGCGCAGGGCCCGGCCGGATCGCAGGGTCCCACCGGCCCTCAGGGCGCCACCGGCCCGGCCGGCAGCGCCGCGGCGCTGACGAGATACGCCGGCGTTGCAGGCGAGGTCACCACCAGCTCGACGAGCTACGTCGGACTTGGCGGGCCAGAGGTGACCGTGACCGTGCCCGCCTCGGGGACGATCCTGGTTGCCGCTTCCGCCAGCTCGACCCCGACGGCCGACAGCGGCGGAGCGATCTCGTTGTTCGAGGACGGCAGACAGCTCGACGGCCAGGCGAGCGACACCATCTGCAACGGAGCGGCCGGCGTCCTCTTCGACGTCGAGGCGACCGGCACGACCGTCGCGTTCGGAACACCGGGCGGCCCCGGGTTCGGCGGCTTCTGCGCAACGGTCGGACCGCCCGGCACCGTCGCCTTCCAGACGCTGCCGGGCAGACACACGTACGAGCTGCGCTATGCGAACGACGACTGCGGCTGCGGCACGACCGCCGGCTTCGCCAACCGCAAGCTGTGGGTCATCCCCCAGCCCTGACGCCGCTCACCGCTGGGCGGGATCAGCCAAACCGATCAATGTTCGGTTTGTGCTCAAGCCGTGCCTGCCCAGCGTCGATAGACCGGAATAGCGCGCCGCAGAGGCGCGGATCCGTGTCGATCACGAAGGGGAGGACGAACGCTGATGAGGCGATTCGTTGGAGCGTTGCTGGTCGCGGGGCTGGGGCTGCTGCTGACGGTCGGGCCGGCGCAGGCCGCCGCGAAGAAGAAGACGACGAAGCCGACCTGCGTCGCGAAGAAGACGTCGAAGAGAGCCGTCGTGAAGCGCTCGGCGAAGGCGCAGGCAACGGCTTGCAAGAAGGCGAGAAGAGTCGCGGTCAAGCAGGGCAAGACCGGCAGGACGGGCGCCACCGGTCCCAGAGGCGACGCCGGCGCGCCCGGGTCGCAGGGCGCGAACGGGACGCCCGGAACCCCCGGCGCCCAGGGCCCAGCCGGCCCGGCGGGCACCGCCGGCGCGACCGGTCCCGCGGGCACGAACGGCAGAGACGGCGCGACCGGGCCGCTCGGCCCCGTCGGTCCGGGAGGCCCCGCAGGTCCAGACGGCCCTGAGGGTCCAGAAGGCCCCGAGGGCCCGCCCGGCGTCGCCGCCGGCGTCCCCAGATACGCGATCGTCACGACGGCGGAGAGCACCAGCTCGGAGACCTACGTCCAGCTGACAACGCCCGGCCCGTCGGTCACGGTGACCGTGCAGGCATCGGGGACGATCCAGGTCGCCGCCTCCGCCGAGGCCGCCGACGACGACGGCGCCGTCTCGCTCTACGAGGACGGCGTCCAGATGCCGGGCCAGGCCCCCGGCGACCTCGACGAGGGGACAGGCCCCTGCTCGGGCCCCAACGGCGTCCTCTTCGACGCGCCGGTCGGCTCGACCGGTGGCATCCCCGGTCCCTACGGGACGCCCGGCGGGCTCAACTTCGGCTTCTGCGCGGCGATCGGCGCTCCCGGCTTCGTCACCTTCCAGACGACGCCCGGCAGACACACCTACGAGCTGCGCTACGCCTACTGCGGCTGCGCCGGCACGCAGGTGACCTTCTCCAACCGCAAGCTCTGGGTCTACCCGATCTAGGACGAACGACAGGCGTGCGCGGCGGCGACCATCGCCGCCGCGCACCGCCGACCTCCGCCCGCTACGGCAGCGAGCGGACCGCCTGGTTCTGCCAGAGCGTGTTCGTGAGCAGCTCCGGCGCGCTGCCGGCGAAGGCGCTGCGCGCGGTCGCGTCGCCCTCGAGCGTGTACTTCAGCCACGCGGTCACATAGCCGAGCGTGCCGCCGCCCGTTCTCTGGATCGTGTTGTGGTCGCCGCCTCTCAGCACGGCCGCGGCGGCCGGACCGCCGGCCGCTCTGTAGTAGCCGGTCACGACCGACGGACCGGCGATCAGCACGTCCCACTGCCCGCCCATGAAGAAGGCGGGTCCTCTCAGCTGCGAGACGTCGAACTCGTCGCCTCTGCTGACCCACAGCGCGGCGGGCAGCGCCCAGACCGCGGTCGAGGTGATCAGCCCGCTCGATCTCGTCGTCGCGTTGATCGCCCCGCCGGCGCCCTGCGAGTGCCCGAGCGCCGCGACGTGCGCGGTGTCGAGCTTGCCGTTGAAGACGCTCGCCGGATCGGAGGCGGCCGCGACCAGGTGCTGCGCGCCGGCGAGGACCTCGGTCCCCTTGCCGGTCGTCGAGCTGGTCGAGGCGATGACGGCGTAGCCCCAGGAGGCGAGGTGGTTGAGCAGCCCCGGGTAGTCGGCCGGCGTCGCGAGCGAGCCGTTGCCCCACGTCACGATCGGATGTCTGACGCCGCCGGAGCCGAGCGCCGTCGGGTAGTACAGCTGGTAGATCGCTCTGCCGGAGCCGTCGTTGACGGTCGCGGTCGAGACGGCCCACGGGCCGGTCGCCTGGTATCTCGCCTCGACCGGCGCCGCGACCGCGGCACCGCCGAAGAGGCCGCACGCGAGCGCGACCAGCGCCACGAGCGCGGTCGCCAGCATCCGCATCGCCTGCATCACTGCACCTCGGTTCTGTCGGCGGTGAACGTGTCGCCGGCGGTCGCGACGACCTCCAGCGGGCCGGACGAGCCGGCCGGCACGACGACGGTCGCGTCGCCTCTGGCGTCGGTCTCGGCGCTGAGGCCGCCGACCGTCACGACCGCGCCGTGGACCGGACGGCGGTCGCCGAAGCTGCCGGCGGCGTAGCCGTCGGGATCGCTGTCGGCCTCGACGTGGGCGGTCACGACGCGCGTGCCGCCGCTGCCGGCCGCGACGCTCGCGCTCAGCTCCAGCGGCGCCGATCTCGGCAGCTTGTCGGGGCAGGCGCCCAGTCTCGGGATGTCGCCCGACAGTCTGTAGCCGTCCAGCTCAGCCTCGACGTGGCCGCTGGCGACCGGTCTGCCGCCGAGGCGGCCGATCGTGTAATTCGCTCTCATGTAGCCGGTTCTGGCGCCGGTGATGACGAGGTCGGCTCTGTTGGTCGCCGGCGTCTGCGCCAGCAGCGGCGAGACGATGCTCTCGGTGCCGCTGACGAACGAGAGGCCGTCGTCGGAGTATCTGTCGTAGGTGACCGACCAGTTGCCCGCGGCGATCGTGCCGAAGTGCGTCAGGAAGGCGCGGCCGGAGTGCAGACCGTTGACCGTCACCAGCAGCGCGTTGGAGTCGATCGTGCCCTTGTAGTCGCCGGGCGCTCTCGCCCACGACCCGACCGCCGAGGAGACGACGGGCAGCGGCGTCGTGCCTCTGCGCTTCAGCGCCGCGACCAGCAGGCGGTTGGAGCCGAGGTTGGTCGTGTACGACATCTCCGTCAGCGCGACCTTCGTGCTGGTCGGGTTCCACGCGCCGCGACCGGGGACGTTGTTCTGCGCGTGCAGGTCACCGCCCTCGTACGGCGCCAGCGGCTGGCCGAGCAGTCTGCCCGCGCCGTCGCCGCTGGCCGGCAGCAGCCACGGCTGCAGGTCGCACTGGAAGCCCTCGTCGTGGCCGACGTAGTAGATCGCTGCGTTGACCGAGATCGGGTAGTCGACGAACGAGCGCCGCGGCAGCAGGCCGGCCGCGTCGACGCGATGCATGCCGCGGTCGGAGTGCAGCAGCATCAGCTCGCCGTCGGGCGAGTCGCCGCCGTCCTCGTCCCAGTCGGGATGGCCGGTCAGGCGCGTCACCTGGCCGGTCGCGAGGTTGGTCTTGTAGAGGTCGGGGTTGCCCTCGAACTGGCTCGTCACGTAGGTGACGGAGGCGCCGCCGTCGGTGAAGCCCTTCAGCTCGTAGAGCGCGCCGCCGTTGGTCCAGCCGACGGGGTTGCTGTCGAGCCCGTTTCTCGGCCCGGGCGGGTTGACCGTCTTGATGTTCGTCGCGACGTATCTGTCGGTTCTGCGCTCCAGTCTGGCGACGAGCATCGGGCGCGTGTCGAGGCGGCTGGCGGTCCAGCCGATGTGCTCGCCGTCGGGCGCCAGGTGCCAGACGCCGGAGCCGAGGATCAGCGGGTCCAGCAGGCCGGGGATGCCGGTCCCTCTCTCGCCGCTGACGTCGACCGGCAGCAGCGTCTTGGTGTCGCACTGCAGCACGCTCGGCGCGCACTCGAGCACGAACGCGCGCTCGAAGTCGCCCCACATCACGCGTCTGCCGTCGGGGAAGACGTCCTTGAACGCCTCCTGCGCGGCCGGCACGATTCTGGGGTCGTTCGGGAGCCCGCAGCTGATGCATCTCAGCCCCGTGCCGTCCTCGTTGATGAGATGCAGCTGACCGCCGGAGGAGAAGATCAGGTGTCTCCCGTCCTGCGTCCAGATCGGCGTCGAGGCGGTGTAGCCGGCCGGCAGCGCAAGCGTCTGCAGGTCGATCGGGATGAACGGCGGCGGGGCCGCCGCGGCGCTCGCCGCACCGCCGGCGAGGGCCGCCGCAGCGACCCCCGCGAGCACGGCGCTGCGCGTCCTCAGACGCATGTTCTCGCTCCTCTCGCGCGCTGGTCGCGCATGAACGTGAAGTCGCCGGCGATGTCGGACTGCGACATCGGGCCGAGCCCGAGCACGACGTCGGTGAAGGCGAGCGTCGCCCGCCGCATCAGGTCGATGTCGAGCGCCTCGACGCCGAACTGCGGCGTGAACAGCATCTTCGGCGCGGCGATCGGCGAGATCGTCGGCAGCAGGTGCTGGACGTACGGCGTGCCCTCGCCGCCGAAGGAGCAGTGGTGCGGCACCGTCGTCAGGTCGGCGGCGCTGAGCCCCTTCACCATCGCGGTGCGGCGCACGTCGCGCGCCTCGATCCGCGCTCTCACGAGCGAGCGCATCGGGTTGGAGTCGGTCACCGGCAGCAAGAGCAGCTCGTTGAGCGATCTGTCGGCGACGAGCTGCTTGCCGGGCAGGCCGCCGCCGCGCGCGACGGCGTCGTAGCGGCGCGCGCCGAGGTGCTCCAGCACGATCACGGCCGCGACCTTGCCCTCGTCGTACTCTCTGTCGAGCTGCGCGGCGTACTGGCCGGCGCCGCCCTCGCGTCTGTCAGGCCCGGTCAGGTGCTGGTAGAGGTGGGCGGTCGTGAAGGCGAACTGGATCGTCTTCGGACGGCACTCGATCGGCAGCGACGCGAGGTATCTCGCCTGCGCGAGGATCGACAGCGGGCCGTTGTCCCAGACGGGGTTCATGCCGTCGGTGTGCGAGGTGACGACGATCTTGCGATCGCTGCCGCCTCTCAGCGTCGCGAGCACGGTGCGCGTTCTCGCCGGCGTCCATCTGACCTCGGAGACGAACGTGCCGGTCGCGCCGCCTCTGGCGATCGCGGCCTTCAGCGCCGTGCCCTCGTCGACGCCGAGGAAGGCGGCGGGGACGCCGATCGGCAGGCCCTCGTACGGCGCGTAGGTGCCTCTGATCTGAGCGGTCGGCAGCTGGCTGACCATCAGGACGGCGGCGGCGCCGGCATCTCTGGCGGCGGCCGCGTCGACGCCGGCCTGCGCCAGGATCTCGGTCGAGTCGGAGGCGAGCATGTTGATCGTCAGGCCCGGGTCGTAGACCGACCAGCCGAGCAGCGGCGGGTAGAACAGCAGGTACGGCGCGTTGTTCCACGGCAGGTCGCGCACGACGATCTTGCCGGCCGAGTTGGCGGCGGTGATGTTCGTGCCCGAGGGCAGGTAGACGTAGTCCGCTCTCGCCCCGCCGGTCGGCGTGGCGGCGGTGAACGGCACCGCGCCGGCGACCGGCAGGCTCGTCGAGCCGACCGTCAGCGAGGTCGTGCCGGAGTCCCAGCGGTCGATCTCGTAGCTCAGCTCCGAGGTCGTGATCCCGGGCACCGCCGAGATCTCGTCC
>DATIOB010000006.1:0-2279 GCA_035473605.1 Conexibacter sp. | reverse complement strand
GGCTCGCCGAGACGATGGTCGACCTGAACGGGCGGGACGCGGGCGATGACTCCCCGGTCCCGGCCGCCTACACCTACTTCGGCCAGTTCGTCGACCACGACATCACGTTCGACCCGGTCTCGCAGCTGCAGCGGCTCAACGACCCCGACGCGCTCGTCGACTTCCGCACGCCGCGCTTCGACCTCGACTCGGTCTACGGCGCCGGGCCGAGCGCCAGCCCCTTCCTGTACGAGTCGCGCGATCCGGTCTTCGGCGGCGTCAAGCTGCTCGTCGGCAGAAACCCGGCGAACGACCCGTTGCAGGGCGGCGACCCGCTCGACCCGCAGGACCTGCCGCGCAACGAGCAGGGGCGCGCGCTGATCGGCGACCCGCGCAACGACGAGAACATCATCGTCTCGCAGCTCCAGCTCGCCTTCCTGAAGTTCCACGACCGCGCCGCCGACCGCGTCCGCAGAGCGACGAGACTGAGCGGCGCCGGCCTGTTCCAGGAGACGCGGCGGCTCGTCACCTGGCACTACCAGTGGGTCGTGATCCACGACTTCCTCGAACGGATCGTCGGGCCGGAGCTGGTCAGAGACGTGCTCGTGAGAGGACGCAGATTCTTCGACTGGGAGAACGCGCCGTTCATGCCGGTCGAGTTCTCCGCCGCCGCCTACCGCTTCGGCCATTCGATGGTGCGGCCCGGCTACGACCTCAACGAGATCGTCACCGGCGTGCCGATCTTCGCCAGAGCGGCGAGACCGGGGACGTTCGAGAGCCTGCACGGCTTCCGCCGCCTGCCGTCGCTGTGGACGATCGACTGGTCGCACTTCGCGCCGCTGACCAGACGCAGACCGCAGCCGTCGCGCAAGATCAACATCCGCCTCGCGCCGCCGCTGATGCAGCTGCCGACCAGCGTCGATGCCGGCCGCAACCCGCTCGCGGTGCTGAACCTGCGCCGCGGCAAGGCGCTGCAGCTGCCGTCGGGACAGGCGGTCGCCGGTGCGATGAGACTCAGACCGCTGAGCACCGCGCAGCTCGCCTTCGGCAGACTGAGACTGTCCGCGGCCCACCGCAGCGCGTTCGAGCAGGACACGCCGCTGTGGTTCTACGTGCTGCGCGAGGCGGAGGTCCACGGCAGATCGCAGCGCCTCGGCCCGGTCGGCGGCCGGATCGTCGCGGAGGTGCTGATCGGGCTGCTCGAAGGAGATCCGAGCGGCTTCCTGAAGGCCGAGCCCGATTGGCGCCCGGGCAGAGGCGCGGTCGCCTTCCCCGCCGCCAGAAGAGGCGACTTCACGCTCGCGGACCTGCTCAGATTCGCAACGACCTAGCCGCTGTCGCGCCGCCGCTCGAGCATCAGCTCGATCCCGTCGAGCAGGAGCGCGAGGCCGTGCTCGAAGCGGTCGCTCCAGCCGGCGGAGACCTCGGCCCAGGCGGCGCGGCGGTCGTCGTCGCCGAGCAGGCGGCGGATCGCCGGGAAGTCGCCGCCGCTGACCATCTCGTCGAGGTAGTCGAAGGCGGCGGCGTCATCCCACTCGCCGCCCTCGCCGGTCGTGCGCTCGGGCGTGTCGCCGACCTCGCGCGTGACGAAGCCGAAGACGTAGTCGTCGACGGTCGCCACCAGCGAGAGCCGCTCGCGCGGTGGCAGGCCGGTCGCCTCCATCGCGATCAGCGACTGCTCGAAGTGGCGCATCCCGTTCGGTCCGAAGCGCCCGCCGCGCAATCCCTCCATCGCCCACGGATGGCGGAAGAAGGCGTCGCGTGAGCTGCGCGCGATCATGCCCGTGGCGGTGCGCCAGTCGTCGCGCGGCAGCGCCTCGTCGGGCAGCAGCACCTCGGCCATGATCGCGTCGTCCATCAACGCGAGCAGGTCGTCCTTGGTGCTGACGTAGTGGTAGAGCGTCATCGTGCCGGCGCCCAGCTCGGCCGCGACGCGCCGCATCGAGACGGCCTCGAAGCCGTCGGCGTCGGCGATCGCGAGCGCCGTCGCCGCGATCCGGTCGCGCGTGAAACGTGGTCTTCGCGTGCCCGGCTCGGGTCGCATCCAGATCGGCAGTCTCGCGTCCGTTGCCATTCGTACAGCGTACTGCTAACGTTGATCGTACGATGTACGACACCAATGTACGCAGTACTACCAACACCGCCGGCACCACAAGCACGGCGTCCGAGGTCGCCCCCGGGCGATCTCGCAAGGCGACGGAGTCGCCCGGCGTCTCCGCCGAGGGGCTCGGCAAGCGCTACGGGGATCTGTGGGCGCTGCGCGAGCTCGACCTGCAGATCCCCGCCGGCAGCGTCCTCGG
>DATIOB010000005.1:0-6556 GCA_035473605.1 Conexibacter sp. | reverse complement strand
GTGGTCGGCGAGGTCCGCGGCCCGGAGGCGCTGGACATGCTGCCCGCGCTCTCGACGGGCCACGACGGCTCGCTTTGCACCGTGCACGCCGGCAGCGCCGCGGAGGCGCTCCGGCGGCTGGAGACGCTCGCGCTGATGGCCGACGTGGCGCTGCCGCACGCGGCCGTCCGCCAGCTCGTCGCCGGCGCGATCGATCTCGTCGTCCAGCAGCGCCGCGAGCGCGACGGCCGCCGCCAGCCGCCGCTCCAGCTCGTCCGGCAGCGGCAGGCGCCAGCGGCCGCGACCGTCGCGCAGCGCGTACAGCTCGCGCGTGCCGACGCCGCCGGCGACGCGCTCGACCGCGCTGACCGCGACGACGCGACGGCTGCCGTCCGCTTCGCGGTGCTGGTGGACGACGAGGTCGATCGCGCCCGCGACCTGCTCCCGGATCGCGGCGTGCGGCAGCGCCACGTCGGCCATCAGCGCGAGCGTCTCCACGCGCCGCAGCGCCTCCTCGGCCGAGCCGGCGTGGACGGTCGAGAGCGAGCCCTCGTGACCTGAGGACATCGCCGCCAGCATGTCGAGCGCCTCGCCGCCGCGGACCTCGCCGACGACGATCCGGTCCGGCCGCATCCGCAGCGCGTTGCGCACCAGGCGCCGGATCGTCACCTCGCCACGGCCCTCCAGCGACGGCGGCCGCGCCTCCAGCCGCACGACGTGCGGCTGGCGCAGCTGCAGCTCGGCGGCGTCCTCGATCGTCACGATCCGCTCGCCGTCGTCGATGAAGCTCGACAGCGCGCCGAGCGTCGTCGTCTTGCCCGAGCCTGTTCCCCCGCTGACCAGCAGCGTCAGCCGTCCGCGCACGCACGCGCGCAGGAAATCGTGCAGCGACGCGTCGATCGTGCCGGCGGCGAGCAGGTCATCGGGCCCGAAGCCGCGGCGGCGGAAGCGGCGGATCGTCAGCACCGGGCCGTCGAGCGCCAGCGGCGGGATCACGACGTTCACGCGCGAGCCGTCCGGCAGCCGCGCGTCGCACAGCGGCGCGGCCTCGTCGACGCGGCGGCCGAGCGGCGCGAGGATCCGCTCGATCGCGTGCCGCAGCTCCTCCACAGACGCGAAGGCGGCGTCGGTCGGCTCGATCCGCCCGCCGCGCTCGACCCACACCGAGGCGGCGCCGTTGACCATCACCTCGTCGACGCTCGGGTCGGCCAGCAGCGGCTCCAACGGACCGAGGCCGAAGGCGCGCTCGGCGACGCGGCGACGCAGCTCCTCCCGCTCCTCCTCGCTCAGCAGCGCCCCGTCGCGCTCGACCAGCGCGCCGATCCGCGCCGGCGCCGCGGCCGCCCCGCCCGCGTCCGCCGCGTCGTGCACCAAGCGCTCGTGCAGCTCGCCGGCGGCCTCGTCAAATCGTCGCGCTCGTTCGCTCATGGAGGCCTGGAGGTCAGAACGTGGCGCGTTTCGCCCCCCAAAAGTGAGATCTGGCGCAAGTTGCGGCGCGTGCGGCCGATCAACTGGGAGATGAGCGTCGAGCTCGCCGATTCCCCCTTTCCCGCAGCGGACGACGTCGCGATCGCGCGGCAGCCGATCCACGACCGCTGGACCCGCGTCGTCGGCTACGAGCTGCTGTTCCGCGGCGCCACCCACCGCGCCGGCTTCGACGAGGAGCGCGCCACGGCGAGCGTGATCGTCGAGACCTTCACCGGCATCGGCGTCGGCGTCGTCGTCGGCAACCAGCCGGCGCACGTCCACCTGTCACGGCGCTTCCTGCTGGAGCTGCACGCCTTCGCGCTGCCGGCCGACCGCGTCGTGCTCGAGGTCGACGCGCCCGACCAGAACGACGCCGCCGTGCGCACCGTGCTGGAGCGCCTGGCCGAGCAGGAGTACCGCATATCGCTCGAATGCGACCCGCTCGGACCACTGCCCGACCCCGCGCTGACGCGGCTCGCCGACAGCGTCAAGCTCGACGTCAGCGACCTCACGCCCGAGCAGCTGACCGACGCCGCCGAGCGCTTCAGCCCGACGACGAGCAACCTGATCGCCGCCGGCGTCGACACGCCGGCCCTGCTGAAGGCCTGCCGCGCGCTCGGCTTCCACGGCTTCCAGGGCTTCTTCTTCTGCACCCCCGACGTGGTCCGCTCGCACACCCCGCCGGTCTCGAGGCTCACGGAGCTGCGCTCGCTCGCGACGCTCTACTCGCAGACGCTCTCGTTCGAGGAGTTCGAGCGCGTGATCACGCGCGACGTCGGGCTCAGCTACCGGCTGCTCTGCTATCTCAACTCGGCCTTCTTCAACCTTCCCCGCCACGTCGCCTCCGTGCGCGAGGCGCTGATGATGCTGGGGATGAAGGCGGTCCGCCGCTGGGCGACGCTGATCGCGCTCTCCGGCAGCGAGGAGAAGCCGAACGAGCTGACCGTGACGGCGCTGCTGCGCGGCCGCCTCTGCGAGCTGATCGGCCGGCGCCGCCCGGCCGCGACCGTCGGCTCCGACGCCTTCTTCACCGTCGGCCTCTTCTCCGTCATGGACGCGATCATGGACGCGCCGCTGGACGAGGTGCTGGAGGCGCTGCCGCTGAACGCGGAGGCGCGCGTGGCGCTGCTGGATCGCACCGGCCCGATGGGCGACGCGCTCGCCGCGATCATCGCCTACGAGAGAGGCGACCTGCGCGAGGTCGAGAAGCGCCTCCCCGGGCTCAACATGACCGAGCTGTACATCGCGGCGGTCCGCTGGGCCGACGCCGCCTGCGGCGCGCTTGACGAAGGCGAGACGGCGACGTCGGCCGGCGCTCAGGAGAGCGACGAGGCCGACGGCGACGACGAGCTGACGTCGATGCCGGCCTGAGACAGCTCGCTGGCCGGCAGCCGCCGGCCGTCTGCGACCGGGACCGCGGTCGTGTCCTCGGCGTCGATCAGCTCGCGGGCGATCACGCGCACGATCGCCTCGACGACGTCGGGCGCGAACTGCTCGCCGGCGTGGGCGCGCAGCTCGTCGAGCGCCGCCTGCGGTGAGCGGGCGCTGCGGTAGGAGCGGTCGGTCGTCATCGCGTTGAAGGCGTCGCAGGCGGCGACGACGGCCGCCTCTCTTGGGATCGTCTCGCCGTGCAGGCCGTCGGGGTAGCCGCCGCCGTCCCAGCGCTCGTGCGAGGCGCGCACGATCCTGCCGATGTCGGCGAGCGGGCCGCCGACGCGGTCGAGCATCCGCTGCCCCTCGACCGTGTGCGTCTTCATCAGCTCCCACTCCCTCTCGTCGAGCGGGCCGGGTCTGTTGATGATCTCGGTCGGGATCACGATCTTGCCGATGTCGTGCAGGAGCGCGGCCAGCTCGACGTTGTGGCGCTCACGCTGGTCGAGGCCGAGCTCGTCGGCGACCTCCAGCGACAGCGCGACGACGCCGCGCGTGTGGTCGCCGCCGGTGTACTCGTCGGCGTCCTCCAGCAGGTCGCCGAGCAGCATCGCGATGCCGCGATAGGCGCCGCCCAGCTCCAGCGCCTGCTCCAGCCGCTCGTTGCGCTCGCGCGCGAAGACGGTCAGCAGCAGCGCGAGCGGCAGCACCAGCAGGAAGGCGTACGGCCGGTCGACAGAGGCGATCGCGGCGAGCACGCCGGCCGGCGTCAGCAGCGCATCGACGAGCCAGACCCACTCGAGCGCGCGCAGCTGGTCGCGCAGCGGTATGTCGAGCGCGAGCTTCGAGCGCACCGCGGAGACGACCAGCTCGATGCCGAACTGCGCCAGCAGCGCCGGCAGCAGCCAGATCCAGTCGCCGCCGACCGGGTCGACCGCGCCGGCCGCGAGCAGCACCAGCGCGGGACCGACGGCGTGCCAGGCGTCGCCGGGCAGCATCAGCGCGCGCGCGGGATGGAGCTTGCCGCGGACGTAGTCGGGCAGGTTGCCGACGACCATGCCGAGCAGCACCAGCAGCGGCACCAGCTCGGTCGGCAGCGTGTAGAGCATCGTCACGAAGACGAGCTGCGTCGGGACGGTGTGGCCGGCGCCGGCGTAGAAGCGGACGTGGCTGAGAGCGCCGTAGGCGAGCACCAGGACGATCGCGGGGCCGATCTCGAGGTCGCGGCCGGAGTCGAAGCCGAGCGCGATCGCGAGCATGGCGGCGAGGAACGGCAGGCCGATCGCCAGCTCGGCACGGATCTCGTGCCAGGAGGGGGCTTCGGCGCGTCTCACGCGCGGGTTCCTCGGCCGGGGGCGCAGGCGGGGCGCACGCAGGCGGAGCGCGCACAGGCGGGCGCGTGCGCGTGGGCGCCGCGGGCGCGATGGGCGGGCGCGGGCGCACCGGCGCGCGTCGAACCGACCATGCCAGGCGATGGCACGGCAGCGGTCGTCGACGAACGGACGGCGGCGGGCACGACCCCGAATGTGAGCAGTCTCCTTGACATGCGCTCAGCGAGTGGATCGGCGCGAGCGGGCGATCCCTTGAGCCCCGCGTGATGATCGGCACACGTGCATGACGACGCCCACCGCCGACGAAGTCGCCCCGGATGCCGGTGCAAAAGGACGTGCGAGCACCTCATCTCAACCGCTCGTCGACCGCGAGCCCGGCGCGTCCGCGCCTGCGGTCGGTCGGCGCGCGCGGCAGCAGCCGCAGCTCGCGCGCGAAGCTCTGCGCCGCCGCCAGGTAGACCGCCTGGGCGACTGTCACGCGCAGCGACGCCGCGACGGTCGCGCCGCCCGCCTCCGCCGACGCCTCGACCGCGGCCGGCGGCGGGCCGGCGTCCAGCACCTCGACGTCCTCCAGCGCCAGCACGGTCGTGCCGGGGCGGTTGCCCGCCGCATCACGCGTCACGAGCACGTCGACGCGGGCACCGGCGACGACGGTCTGGGGATCGCCGCGCGCGAGCAGCTCGGCGACGCGCTCACCGGCGCCGACCGGCGGCGCCGCCGCACCGGGTGTCCGCAGCACCGCGCGTGTGACATAGGCGCCGGCCGGCAGCGCGACCGCGGCCTGCGCGCCGGCGAGCGCCGCCGGATCGGTGAGCGCGTCCGGCGGCGCCCAGCGGCGCGGCAGCGCGCGCAGCGCCGGCCGCGCCTCGGCGAGCGCGGCGCCGGCGGCGACCGGCGCCGCCGTCACCAGCACCGTCGTGGACGGTCCCAGCGCCGCGTCGAGCGCGGCCTCGCGACGCTGCACGCTCGACGCCGCCAGCAGCCCGAGCAGGAGCGCGAGCGCGAACAGCAGGAGAGCGCGGCGACGGCCGCTCATCGGCTCGGCTCGCCGCACGCGGCGGAGGCAGTGCCCCGTCCGCGGGCGGATGTCGCATCGACGTTCGAGTGGCTCATCGGCTCGCCGCCGAACTCACGGAGGCCGTCGGCAGCTCCAGCACGATCCGCGCGCCGCGTTCGCTCGGCGCCGACGCGAGGCGACCGCGGTGGCGGGCGGCGACGTCGGCCGCGATCGCCAGACCGCGACCGCGGGCGCCCCGCCCGCGGCGCGGTGCGCGACGCAGCAGCTGAGCGATCGGGGCCGGCAGGCCCGGGCCGTCGTCGAGCACCTCGATCCGCACGGTGTGCAGACCGGCCCGCGCGCGCAGCACGATCTCGCCCTCGTCGCCGTCGCGGCCATGCTCGATCGCGTTCGCGAGCAGGTTCCCGCATGCCTGCACGAGACGCAGGCGGTCCCCGTCGACCAGCACGCGGCCGCGCGGCTGCTCGACCCGCAGCCGCATCCCGCGCTCGACCGCCGGCGCGCGCCACGCCTCGGCGACGTCGACGAGCAGCACGCCGACGTCGAAGGTGCAGGTGCGGTCGGGCGCGCGCTCGCCGCTCGGCGCCGCCGCGAGGTCCTCGAACGCCAGCCGTGCCCGCCCCAGCTCCAGCTCGACCGCCTCCAACGGCCCGCGCAACCGCGGGTCGATCGCGATCGTCTCGCCGCCCGGCAGCCGCTGGCCGGCCGCGGCCAGCCGGGCCGCGAGCCGCGCCGCAGTCAGCGGGCCGCGCAGCTCGTGGCAGGCGCGCGCGACCAGCTCCATCCGCCGCGCCAGCACCAGCCGCCCGCCGAGCAGCGCGAACGCCGCCGCGAGCCATCCGCCGATCGTCATCGCCGCGCTCATCGGGCGTTCACCGGCCCGTCGCAGAGGCGGTAGCCGATCCCCCACACGTTGACGACGAACCGCTCGCCGTCGCGCGAGAGCTTGTGCCGCAATCGGCATGCGTGGGAATCCAACGTACGTGTTGAGCCCAATTGCCGGTAGCCCCAGATGTTGCGCAGCAGCTCGTCCTTGGAATGGACGCGCGTGGGGTCGGTGCAGAGCGTGCGCAGCAGCGCGAACTCCTTCTGCGACAGCGAGATCGGGCGGCCGTTGAGCCGCACCGAGCGGGCCGCCGGGTCGACCTCCAGCGGGCCGACACGCATCCGGCCGCAGCGCGTGCGCTGCTCCGAGCGCCACAGCAGCGCGTGGATGCGAGCGCGCAGCTCCGCATATCCGAACGGCTTCGGGAGGATGTCGTCAGCGCCTCTCTCGATCGCCCGCACGCGCGTCAGCTCGTTGGCGCGGCCGCTCAGGACCAGCAGCGGCAGCGCCGGGTCGAGGCGGCTGGCGACACCGTCGGCGCTGCGGATCTCGCGCACCAGCTCC
>DATIOB010000004.1:0-9304 GCA_035473605.1 Conexibacter sp. | reverse complement strand
GAATCTATATCGCCGCGCATGGACCTGAGTCCATTGCGTGGCACGCCGGCGCTGGAAATCATGGACGGCCATGATCGCCTCTGGAGTCCGCGGCCGGGCCCCCGGCGCGCTCATCGTCCTGCTCGTGGCGCTGCTCGCCGGCGCCCTGTCGGACGCCGCCGCGGCGCGCACGCTCGACGCCGGCGGCGACGTCGGCTGCGCGGTGCGCGACGACGGCCAGCTCTTCTGCTGGGGCGCGGCCGACCTCCTCCCCTCGGTCGACCACCCGTACGGCTCGGCGAAGGCGATCCCCGCGACCGCGGTCGCGGACGCCGTCGACGTCGCGACCGGCGCACGGCACGGCTGCGCCGTCCGCCGCTCCGGAGCCGTCGCCTGCTGGGGCGACGACAGCGACGGTCAGCTCGGCGACGGCGGCAGCGAGCAGCAGTTCGTGCCGGTGCCGGTGAACGGCGTCGCGGACGCCGTCGCGGTCACCGCCGGCGACGCGCACAGCTGCGCGCTGCTGCGCGACGCCGCGGTCCGCTGCTGGGGCAGCGACGCCGCCGGCCAGTCCGGCGGCGGCAACGGCGGCGGCGTCAGCGGCGTCGTCTCGCTCGACGCCGGCGCGCAGGTCACCTGCGCCGCGCTCGACACCGGCGCCGTCCGCTGCTGGGGCGCGCCGGCCGCGCTCGCGGCCTCGCCGCCGATCACCGACGCTGCCGCCGTCGCGACAGGCGACGCGCACGCCTGCGCGGTGCGCAGAGGCGGCACCGTCATCTGCTGGGGCGCCAACGACCACGGGCAGCTCGGCCTCGGCACCGAGACGCCGACCAGCGGCTACCGCGACGTGCCCGGGCTCAGCGGCGTCACCGCGATCGCGGCCGGCGGCGACACGACCTGCGCGCGGCGCAGCGACGGCACCGTCGCCTGCTGGGGCAGCGGCGCCAGCGGTCAGCTCGGCGACGGCGGGCGCTCCGGCCGTCCCGCGCCGGTCACCGTCACGGGGCTGACCAACGCGACGGCGGTCACCGTCGGCGACACCGGCGCCTGCGCGCTGACGGCCGACGGCGTCGCCCTCTGCTGGGGCGCCAACGGCGCCGGTCAGCTCGGCAACGACCGCACCCCCTACGCGACGGCGCCCGTCCCCGTCCCGCTCGCGAGCGGCGCCTTCAGCGTCGCCACCGGCACGGGCGATCACCGCTGCGCGACGTTCGAGAGCGGGGTCGAGTGCTGGGGCTCCAACGACCGCGGCCAGCTCGGCGACGGCGGGCGCGAGACGCGGGTCGCGCCGACGCCGGTCGACGGAATCGCCTTCGCCGCCGCGGTCACCGTCGGCGAGCGACACACGTGCGCGCTCGTCGAGGTCCGCGTCGAGTGCTGGGGCGCCGGCGGCAACGGCCGCCTCGGCAACGGCACCACCGGCGACCGCGCCACGCCCGTGCCGGTGCCCGGCATCCAGGTCACGCAGGTCGCGGCCGGCGACAAGAGCACCTGCGCCGTCACAGTGGAGGCGAAGGTCTCCTGCTGGGGCGCGCGCTGGTTCAGATCGGTCCTGCCCGACCCGGCCCGCTGGGAGGACTTCGCGACGCCGGTCGCCGTCGACGGGACCGACCAGGCGGTCCAGGTCGTCGTGCTCGACAACGCGGCCTGCGCGCTGTTCGTCGACATGACGGTCAAGTGCTGGGGCCAGAGCAACGACGGTCAGCTCGGCGTCGGCTGGAGCAGCGTCGACTTCGGCTCGACCGACGCGATCCCGGTCATCCGTCAGGACGCGACCCCGCTCACCGGCGTCGTCGAGCTGCGCCGCGCCGGCACGTCCTCGATCTGCGCCCAGCTCGCGGACGAGTCGTTCGCCTGCTGGGGCGAGCGCTACGGGACCTACGCGAGCGCGTTCGCGACCGACGCCTTCCCGCTGCCGCCGGGCGAGCACTGCGTGCTCGACGCGAGCGGGAGCAGCTGCATCGGCAGCGGCTGCGTGCTCGACGCCGGCGCGGTCAGCTGCGTCGGCGACGGCTCGATCGGCCAGCTCGGCGACGGCCTCCAGCCGGCCGGCCACTACCCGCTGCAGCCGCTGGCGGCGCCGGTCGTCGGCATCGGCGGCGGCGTGCGCCAGCCGAGCGCGCCGGCGGGCAGCGGCGTCACGGAGACGCCGCCGCCCGCGGCCGTCATCACGCCCGTTCCCGCTCCCAGAGCCGTTCCGCCGAGGCCGAGAAGCGCCCCGAAGCCGTTCGCGGTCAAGGGCGCGAAGGCGGGCAGGAACGGGCGGATCACGCTGACGCTGAGCGTGCCGGCGAGCGGCGGCGTGCGGGTCACCGCGAGCGCGACCGTCCGCGGCAGACGCATCGTCTGGTTCCGGAGCGCGCGGCCGACCAGCGTCAGAGCCGGCGCGCGGTCGGTCGCGATCGTGCCGAGCGCGGCGGCGGCGAAGGCGCTGGCGCGCGCCGGCAGGGCGAGGGTCACGCTGCGCGTCAGCTTCACGCCGAAGGGCGGCAGGGCGGTCGTCAGGACGACGACCGTGACGGCGCGCCGGTAAGGCGCGGGGCCGCGGCGCGCGTCGCTCAGCGCCCGGCGAGCGCGGCGCGCACCGCCGTGCCGAAGTCGCGCGGCTCGTCGTTGATCCCGGGCGGCGGCTGCTCGTGCACGAGCATCTCCTCGCGCAGGCCGTCGACGAGCGGGCGCACGAGCGCCGACTCGACCGGCGTCACGAGCTGAACCCAGTAGGAGGAGAGCCGCGGCGTCAGCACCGGCACGCGCACGATCAGCGGCTTGCGGCGGCCCATCGCGTCAGCCGTCTCGCCCATCATCTCGAGGTAGCTGAGCGGCTCCGGTCCACCGAGCTGGACGTCGCCGGTGACGTCATGGCGGTCGCGCAGGGCGGCGAGCGCGCCGACGACGTCGTCGATCGCGATCGGCTGCGTGCGCGTGTCGATCCAACGCGGGCAGACCATCGCCGGCAGCCGTCGCACGAGCGCGCGGAGCATCTGGAAGGAGGCGCTGCCGGCGCCGATCACCATCGCCGCGCGCACGTGGACGAACTCCGGCACCTCCGCGCCGAGCCGCTGGGCGACCTCGTCGCGGCTGCGCAGATGGGCCGAGGAGGCGTCGTCGGAGGAGAGCCCGCCGAGGTAGATCACCCGCCGCACGCCGGCTCTCGCGGCGGCGCGACTGAAGTTCTCGGCCGCCTGGCGGTCGCGCGCCTCGAAGTCGCCGCCGCCGCCGCGACCCATCGAGTGGATCAGGTAGTAGGCGGTCTCGACGCCGTCGAGCGCGGCGTCGAGACCGCCGCCGCTGACGGCGTCCCCGGCGACGATCTTCGCGCCGGCCGGCGCCTTCGCGCGGTCGGGTCTGCGCATCAGCAGGCGCAGCTCGCCGTCGTCGATCGCGTCGGCGGCGCCGGCGAGACGGGGCGCGAGCTGGCCGCCGACGTAGCCGGAGGCGCCGGTCAGAAGGATTGGGGGCACGACTCGGGTACGGCCCGGCCCGACCGGCGGTTCAGCGCTCCGCTCCCGTGCTAAAGTAGTTGCGTAGTCAACAACTTTCTCCTCAGCCGGGAGCGGAGGCACGCCATGCAGCTCGAAGGCATCCACCACATCAGCTCGATCACCGCGGACGCGCCGCGCAACGTCGACTTCTACGTGCGGGTCCTGGGGCTGCGGATGGTGAAGAAGACGGTCAACCAGGACGACCCCTCCGTCTACCACCTCTTCTACGCCGACGAAGCCGGCAGCCCCGGCGCCGACCTCACCTTCTTCGAGTACCCGGGCGCCCGCCAGGGGCGCGCCGGCGCCGGCATGGTCCACACGATCGTGCTGCGCGTCGGCTCGGAGGCGTCGCTCGACTTCTGGCGCCTGCGCCTCGCCGACGAGCAGGTCGAAAGCGAGCGCGGCGAGCGGTCGCTGCGCTTCGCCGACCCCGAGGGGCTCGGCTACGAGCTGATCGTCGACGAGAGCGGCGACGCTCCGCTGAGCGCCGTCTCCCCCGACGTCCCGGCCGAGCACGCGATCCGCGGCTTCGCCGGCGTGCGCGCCTACACGGCCACGCCGGAGCGCAGCGCCCCGCTGCTGCGCGACGTGCTCGGCTTCGCGCCGGCCGAGGCCGACTCGACGACGCAGTGGGAGGCGCGCGGCGAGCAGCGCGGCGGCTTCTACGCCTACGACGCGGCGCCCGAGCAGCGCGGCCTCGGCGGCGCGGGGACCGTCCACCACGTCGCGTGGGCCGCCTACGACGACGACATCGAGGCGTGGGACGCGCGCGTGCGCGGCGCCGGCTCGCACACCTCCGGCCTCGTCGACCGCTTCTGGTTCAGAAGCGTCTACTTCCGCGAGCCGAGCGGCGTGCTGTTCGAGCTGGCGACGCTCGGGCCCGGCTTCACCAGCGACGAGCCGCTCGAATCGCTCGGCCAGAGACTGGTGCTGCCGCCGCGCCTGGAGCCGCAGCGGGCGCAGATCGAGCCGCGCCTGACGCCGCTGCCGCCGACGCGCGCCGCCGCGTCCGCAGGCTGACGCATTCGCGCGGACCCGTCGCGGCGGCGGCGGGTCCGGCGGGCGCGTTTCATAACATGGAGGCAGCGCGGCGCATCTTTGCCCGCCCAGACGGGTTCCATTCGAGGACCCCACGACGCACCCGAGCCGCGGAGACACCCCTCAATGGACCACGAGATCGATCGACGAGACCTGCTGCGCCTGGCAGGCGCCGGCGCTGCCGGAATCGGCGCGCTCGGCATCGCCGGCTGCGGCAGCGGCGACGGCACCGCCCAGGCGGCCCGTTCGACGGCGACGATCGCCGCCAAGCCGCCGCGCACGGCGAAGAGGTTCGCCAAGCAGGTGAGGAAGGGCGAGGTGCCCAACCTGCTGCTCGTCATCATCGACTCGATCCGCGCCGACGCGCTCGGCTCCTACGGCCGCCGCAACGCGCACACGCCGAACCTCGACGCGCTCGCGCGCGACTCGCTGCGCTTCACCGAGTGCTACCCGGAGTCGTTCCCGACCGGGCCGGCGCGGGCGACGATCTTCGGCGGCTCGCGCCTCTTCCCGTTCCGCGACTGGAGAGCGCCGGCCGACATGCCCGGCACGCCCGGCTGGCAGGCGGTCCCTGACGAGAACATGATCTCGACGCTGAGACGGGCCGGCTACTGGACCGGCTACGCCGTCGACACGCCGTGGACGATGGTCGGCTCGCAGGAGCCGTTCCTGCGCGACTTCGACAGATACGTGCCGATCAAGGGTCAGACCGGCACCGTCACGGCGAACGAGAGCATCATCAGCGACGCCGAGCTGGCGAAGTGGGTCGCGCCGAAGATCCTCGAGTCGAGCTCCGGCCAGAAGATGCGCCAGTACCTGGCGAACATGGCCGGCCGCCGCGGCGAGGACGAGTACCTGCCCGCGCAGGTCTTCACCGCCGGCATGAAGCTGCTGGAGGAGGGCAAGAAGTCGAAGAAGCCGTTCGCGATCGCGATCGACTGCTTCGACCCGCACGAGCCGTGGGATCCGCCGGCGAGATACATCAAGCTCCACGGCGGCTCGCTCGACCGCGCCTGGAACCCGGGCACGGTCCTCAACGGCACGGCGAAGTCGAACGGCCTCAGCGCCGCCGACGTGCGCCAGATGAGAGCGCTGTACTACGCCGAGCTGACGATGGCCGACCGCTGGTTCGGCAACTTCATGCAGCGCTTCCACGAGCTGGAGCTGGACCGAGAGACCGTCGTGATGTTCCTCAGCGACCACGGCTTCCTGCTCGGCGAGCGCGGCTACGTCGCGAAGTTCGCCTGGGAGCTGCACCCGGAGCTGATCCACGTGCCGATGATGCTGCGCCACCCCGAGGGCAAGGGCGCGCGCAGAACGACCGACTTCTACTCGCAGACCGAGGACGTCGCCTCCACCCTGCTGGCGGCCGCCGGGCTGGAGCGACCGGAGTGGATGGACGGCGCCGACCTGCTGCCGCTGGCGGAGGGCAGGCAGCCGAAGAAGAGACGCGACTACGTCACCGGCGCCTACAGCTCGATCGTCTTCGCGCGCGACAGAAACTGGTCGTACGTCGCCGACAACCAGGGCGGCAGACCGGAGCTGTACAACCTCCGCCGCGATCGCCGCGAGGTGCGCAACCTCGCCGGCTCCAACAGCGCCCAGGCGCGCAAGATGTACAACGGGATGATCAAGCGCGACGCCGGCGGCCCGCTGCCGAAGTTCCCCTCGTAGGGGCTACGTCCGCTTCAGCGCCTTCGCCAGCTCGCGCTCGACGACGCGCGTCATCTCGAGCTGGAAGCCCGCGGCGACCGCCTCGGTCGCCAGCGGGCGCAGCCGCTGGAGCGCGTCGGCCAGCTCGGCCCACTCGCGCGGGGAGCGACCCTGCGGGTCGATGTGGCCGCCGGCGACGTCCTCGATGAACAGCTTCGCGAAGGTCTCGGCGATCGCGCGCGAGTGGCGCTGGATCGACTCGGCGACGGCGAGCGCGTGGGTCGCCGGGACCCCCATCGCGATCAGCTCGGCGCCGGCCCGCAGCAGCGTCGGGCTCGGGACCTCGTAGGTGCCGTCGCCGAGCGTGCGGATCACGCCGAGCCGCTCGGCCTTCTTCAGCGCCTTTCTGTCCTCGCCGCCGATCCGCTCCTGCAGCTCCTCGCGCGTGATCAGCTCCGGCTCCTCCTCGGAGAAGGCGCTGAGCGCCGCGCGGCCGAAGTCGAGCACCTGCTGGCCGGCGCCGTCGGTCGCGGAGACGAGCCGCTCGATCGCCTTCAGGTTGAAGCCCTCGGCCTGCATCTCCTGGATCAGCCGCAGGCGGGCGATGTGCTCGGGCCCGTAGTAGCCGGTGCGGGCCCGCACCTGCGGCGGCGGCAGCAGGCCGCGCGACTGGTGCGCGCGGATGTTGCGCACCGTCATCCCCGTCTCGCGGGCCAGCTCGTCGATCGTCAGCTCGCGCGGGGCCTGCTCGGTCATGGGCTCAGGCCGTCAGCACCAGTGCCGGCTGGTCTCTGCGGATCACCATCGTGTGCTCGAAGTGGGCCGAGCGCGCGCCGTCCTGGGTCACGAGCGTCCAGCCGTCCTCCAGCTCCTCGAGCACGGTCGAACCGGCCGAGATCATCGGCTCGATCGTGATCACGAGCCCCTCGGTCAGCGGCTCGTCGTCGGCCGGGTCGGGGTAGTTGAGCACGTCGGGCGCCTCGTGCAGTCTGCGGCCGATCCCGTGGCCGCTGAGGTCGCGGATCACTCTGAAGCCGCGCTTCTCGACCTCGGCCTCGACGGCGGCGCCGATCGCGTTGCGCGGCGCGCCGGCGCGGGCGGCGTCGATCCCTCTCAGCAGCGCCGCCTGCGAGGCCGCGGCGAGACGCGCGCTCGCCGGCTTCGCTCTGCCGATCGGAACGGTGACGCAGGCGTCGGCGTAGTAGCCGTTCAGCTCCGCGGTCACGTCGATCTTCAGCAGGTCGCCGTCGCGCAGGCGGCGGTTGCCGGGCACGCCGTGGACGACCTGGTCGTTGACCGAGATGCAGATCGTGCCGGGGAAGTCGTACGTCAGGATCGGCCCGGAGCGCGCGCCCATGCGCGCGAAGGTGCGGGCCGCGACGGCGTCCAGCTCGGCGGTCGTCATGCCGGCGCGGGCGGCGCGGCGGCACTCTCTGATCGTGGCGGCGACGACGGCGCCGGCGGCCTTCATCCCGGCGAGATCGTCAGGGGAGTCGATCGACATCGTTCGAGTATCGCAGGGGCGCGGCGCTCACCCCTGCCGCGGACGCGGCCCCGTGACAGATGTCATGGTCAGATGCGGACACTCGCCACTTTCGCGCGCCGAGGGTCGCACGTAGGGTCGTCAGCATGAATTCACGGCTGCCTGACGTCTTCGCCGCGACCGTCATCGAACCGACGCCGGCCGAGGCGCGCAAACAGCTCGCCGGCGTGCTGCTGGGCATGGGCTGGCTGGCGATCCCGATCGTGGAGACGGCCGGCTCCTCGCCGTCGTGGTGGAGAGTCGCGCTCGCCGCGGTGCTGTTCTGCGCGGCGGCCGCGTTCTACCTGTGGGGGGTGCTGCGGCCGCCCGCGTGCGAGCCGCCGCGGGGTGAGCTGCGGCCGGTCTACATCAGCTTCGCGTCGATCGCTGCGATCGCGGCGCTGCTGACGGTCGTCGTGACGCCGGCGTGGGCGATCCTCTTCAGCTACGCCTCGGTGCTGTCGGGCCTGCACCTGCCGACCCGGCATGCCGTCCCGCTGCTGTTCGCCAGCGCCGCCGCGGCGCTCGTGCTGACGCTCGACCAAGGCGCGGAAGGAGCGGTCACGTACAGCGTCAGCGCGCTCGGAATCGGTGCGCTGATGCTGGCGCTCGGCCGCCTGATCGCCGCCAACCTGCAGCTGCAGAAGGCGCAGCAGACGATCGAGCAGCTCGCGATCGGCGCAGAGCGGGAGCGCTTCGCGCGCGACCTCCACGACGTGCTCGGCCACAGCCTCTCGGTCGTCACGCTGAAGGCCGAGTTGGCCGGGCGGCTGCTGCCGGCGCAGCCGCAGGAGGCGCAGCGCCACGTGCGCGAGCTGGAGCAGGTCGCGCGCGCGGCGCTCGGCGAGCTGCGCGAGACCGTCAGCGGCTATCGCAGACCGACGCTGGCCGGTGAGCTGGCCGGCGCGCGCCTGGCGCTCGACGCCGCCGGGATCGAGCTGCGTCTGGAGCAGCGCGCGCACGAGCTGCCGACGGAGGTCGAGGCACTGCTGGCCTGGACGGTGCGCGAGGGCACGACGAACGTGATCCGCCACAGCGGCGCGCGCCATTGCGAGATCGCGATCGCGCCGGTCAACGGCAGCGGCGTCGCCAGCGCCGAGATCCGCGACGACGGCCGCGGCGTCCGCAGCGGCGCGCCCGGCGGCCCCGGCAACGGGCTCGAGGGGCTGCGCGAGCGAGCCGCGCAGCTGGCCGGGCGGATCGAGGCCGAGACCTCGCCCGACGGCGGCTTCCGCCTCTCGGTGACGGTGCCGGCGCGATGATCCGCGTGCTGCTGGCCGAGGACCAGGCGATGGTGCGCGGCGCGCTCGCGAGCCTGCTGGGGCTGGAGCACGACATCGTCGTCGTGGCTGAGGTCGGGCGCGGCGACGAGGTCGTCGGCGCGGCCGCCACCAGCCGTCCCGATGTCGCGCTGCTCGACATCGAGATGCCGGGGATGACCGGCCTCGACGCCGCCGCCGCGCTGCACTCCGCGCTCCCCCACTGCCGCGTCGTGATCTTGACGACCTTCGGCCGTCCCGGCTACCTGCGTCGCGCGATGGCCGACGGCGCCGCCGGCTTCATGCTCAAGGACGCGCCCGCGAGCGAGCTGGCTGCCGCGATCCGCCGCGCCGTCGCGGGCGAGCGGATC
>DATIOB010000003.1:0-6622 GCA_035473605.1 Conexibacter sp. | reverse complement strand
GCGCCGGGCGCGACGACCTCGCCTTCACGCGCATGAGCGGCAACGACGTCGGCACGCTGCTGTCGACCGGCGACGGCAGCTTCGCCGCCGAGCCGCAGCTGTTCGGAGCCGACATGTTCTTCGTCGCCGGCATGGCGCTGGCCGACGTCGACGCCGACGGCCGCAACGACCTGCTGGTGGGCGGCGAGGGAGCGGTCGAGCTGTTCGCCGGCAGCGGCGCGGCCGGCGGGATCGCGACGATCCCGGGCGGCTCGATCCCGACTGCGGGCACGAGCTTCGACGTCGCCCTCGGCGACGTCACCGGCGACGCGCAGCCGGACCTCGTCCACACGGTCGAGGACACCGACACCCTGACGCTCGTCAAGAACCTCAACACGGCCGCCGCGAGCGGAACCGCCGCCGTCGACTTCGGCAGCGCGCCGGCCGGCGGTGCGGCCGTCGAGCGAACGGTCAGACTGACCAGCGGCGGACCGGGCTTCTACCGGGTCAGCTCGGCGGCGATCGCGCCCGCCGGCAGCGGCGTGACGATCGCCGCCGACGGCTGCAGCGGCCGCCCGCTCGCGGTCGGCGCCAGCTGCGAGCTGACGCTGCGCTTCGCGCCGGGCACGGCCGCCGGCGCCGTCGCGGCGACGCTGACGCTCGCCGACAACACGGCGGCCGGGTCGCGCGCGATCCCGCTGACGGCGGCCGTCACCCCGCTGCCGGGCGGCGGAGGCGGCGCGGGCGGCGGCGGTGCCGGTGGCGGCGGCGCGGGCGGTGGCGGTGGAACCCCGCCGGCCGGCGGCCGTGACACGACCGCGCCGCGCCTCGGCGCCCTGCGTCTCTCCCCGGCGAGCTTCGCCGTCGCGAGAGGCGCGACGGCGAAGGTGGCCGGTTCCGCGCGCGGCAGAAGAGCGCCCAAGCGCGGCACGACGATCCGCTTCACGCTCAGCGAGGCGGCGCGCGTGACGCTGACGGTCGAGCGCCGCGCCGCGGGCCGCCGCAGCGGTCGCCGCTGCGTCGCGCCGACGGCGAAGCTGCGGCGCGCGAGAGCGAGAGCGTGCACGCGCTTCGTCGTCGCCGGCACGCTCGTGCGCGGTGGCGGCAGACAGGGCGCCAACGCGGTCGCGTTCAGCGGCCGGATCGGCAGACGAGCGCTCGCCGCCGGCCGCTACCGCGTGACGGCGACCGCCGCCGACGCGGCCGGCAACCGCGCCGCCGCGATCCGCGCCGCCTTCAGAGTGGTGCGGGCGCGCTGATGCCCGCCGCGACCCGCCGGTGACACACCAACCGGTCGGTATGCTGTCGCGCATGCGCACCTTCAACGGAATCGACGAGCTGCGGGCCGCTGCCGGCGAGGAGATCGGCGTGAGCGCGTGGCATGCCGTCACGCAGGCCGAGATCGACGCCTTCGCGGAGGTCACCGGCGACCGGCAGTGGATCCACGTCGACCGCGAGCGGGCGGCCTCCTCGCCGTTCGGCGGGACGATCGCGCACGGGCTGCTGACGCTCAGCCTCGGCCCGCGCCTGCTGGAGGAGCTGCTGACGGTCGAGGGCGTCGCCTTCGGCGTCAACTACGGCTACGGCAGGGTCCGCTTCCCGGCGCCGGTGCCGGCCGGCTCGCGCGTGCGGATGCGCGCCACCCTGCTGGCGGTCGAGGAGGTCGCCGGCGGCGTGCAGGCGACGATCGAGCAGCGCTTCGAGCGCGAGGGCTCCGACAAGCCGGTCTGCGTCGCCGAGTCGCTCGGCCGCTTCTACGCCGCCGCGCCTTGAGGCACCAATGCAGGTCTGCTGCTGCATGGCGGTAGGAGACCGACGGTCCTCGCGCGCCGCGCCGCGTTCGTTCGGGGTCCCGCGCCCGCACCCCTTGACGCTCGCCGCCCGCCCCCGCTAGGCTGCCATACCGACTGGTCGGTTTTACGGCAGGAGGAGAGAGCGGGTGCCCGTCAGCGAAGTACATCACGTGGCGATGAGCGTCTCGGACCTGGAGCGCGCGGCGAGCTTCTACGAGCGCGCGCTCGGCTACCGGCGCACGCTCAACGCCCGCGTCGGCGGCCCCGAGATGGCGCGCTCGCTCGCGCTGCCGCACGACATCGGCGGCAGCATCCAGTACATGCAGGGGCCGTCGCAGATCGGCCAGCTCGAGCTGATCCAGTGGGACGACGGTCCCGGCGAGCCGCCGCGCGTCGGCCACCTCCACCTCGGCACCTTCCTGCTCAGCTTCCAGGTCCCGCTGGAGGAGCTGGAGGAGCTGCATGGCGCGGTCGAGGCCAACGGCGGCAGCTGCATCGACCGGCCGACCCAGGTGGTGCTGGAGAACTACGGCCCGATCCACGCCTTCGCCGCTCGTGACCCCGACGGCAACCTGCTCGAGTTCGTCTCGCTGCCGAGCCGCGAGCAGGTCCAGGCCTACCGCGCGCAGCAGGTGGCCGCCGCCGGCGAGCCCGCCTCCGCGGAGCAGAGCTGATGCCGACCGCCAACCTCGCCCGTCACCTGCGCCGCCAGGTGATCCGCCGCGCCTCCCAGGAGGCGCTCGTCGACGGCGAGCTGCGCCTCACCTACCGCCAGCTCGACACCGCCGTCGATCACCACGCCCGCGCGCTTCAGGCCGCCGGCGTCGAGCCCGGCGACGTCGTCGGGCTCGTCGCGCGCAACCACGCCACCTACGTCCTGGAGCTGTACGCGCTGGCACGGATCGGCGCGATCATGCTGCCGCTCAACTGGCGGCTGCACGCGCGCGAGCTGGGCTGGATCGTCGAGCACTCCGGCCTCAGCACGCTGATCGTCGACGCCGAGTTCGAGGAGAAGGCGCGCGCGGTCCAGTCGCTCGGCGCGATGCGCACGACGATCACCCATGCCCCCGCCGCGCCCGGCCACTGGCACGCGCTCGACGCGCTTCTGGAGGCGACCGCCGACGGCCCCCCGGTCGCCGACGCCGAGACCGGCCTCGAGGACCCGCAGCGGATCCTCTACACCTCGGGCACGACCTCGCACCCGAAGGGCGTGATCCACAGCAACGGCAACGTCACGCACAACATCCTCGGGCAGCTGCTGGAGCTGGAGCTGAGCGCGAGCGACCGTACGCTCGTCTCGGCGCCGCTGTTCCACGTCAGCGGCCTGGAGGCGCCCGGCCACACGATCCTCGCCGCCGGCGGCACGATGGTGCTGACGCCGACCTACGCCGGCCGCGAGATCGTCGCGCTCGCCGCGCGCGAGCGGATCACGGGGATGGTGCTCGCCGCCCAGATCCTGCTCGACATCCTCGACATGCCCGACCTCGGAGACTACGACCTCTCGGCGCTGCGGTTCGTGATCTTCGCCGGGGTCCCGCCGGTCGTGCGGCGCCGCTTCCAAGAGGCGTTCCCGCACGTCCGCTCGATCGACACGTTCGGGATGACCGAGCTGACCAACGGCGCCTGCTACCTCGACGCCGCCCACTCGCGCAGCAAGCTCGGCTCGCAGGGGACGCCCTTCCCGCTGATGGACATCCGCATCGTCGACCCGGCGAGCGGCGCTGAGCTGGCGCCCGGCGAGGTCGGCGAGATCGTCGTGCGCGGGCCGAAGGTCTCGCCGGGCTACTGGCGCGATCCGGAGGCGACCGCGCGCGCCTGGCGCGACGGCTGGTTCCACTCCGGCGACATGGCCTCGATCGACGCCGACGGCTTCCTCTGGTTCGCCGACCGCAAGGGCGACATGATCAAGTCCGGCGGCGAGAACGTCGCCAGCGCCGAGATCGAGCGCGTGATCGCCGACCACCCGGCGGTCGCCGAGGTCGCCGTCGTCGCCGTCCCCGACCCGAAGTGGGACGAGGTGCCGAAGGCGTTCGTGCTGCTGCGCGCCGACGCCGAGCTGAGCGAGGCCGAGCTGCTGCGCCACTGCGGCGCCCACCTCGCCCGCTTCAAGCTGCCCAAGCAGGTCGCCTTCGTGACGGCGCTGCCGCGCAACGACTCCGGCAAGGTGCTCAAGCGGGTGCTGCGCGCCGACGGGCGGGCGGGCGCGGCGGCCGCCGCGCCGCGCGACGCCGGCGCCGCGACGCGCGAGGCGGCGGCATGAGCGCGACCGCCTCCGACGCGTCCGCCCCGCTGCTGACCGACATCGACGAGGTCCTCTCGACCACGCGCGCGGTGCGCAGACGGCTCGACCTCGACCGCCCCGTCCCGCGCGCGGTGCTGGAGCGCTGCATCGAGCTGGCGCGCCAGGCGCCGATGGCGGAGAACCGCGAGGTCGCCCGCTTCGTCGTGATCGAGGATCCCGGCGTGCGCGCGCAGGTCGCGGGGGTCTATCGTCGCGCGATCGAGGACCACGTCACGACGCCGCTGCGGATCTCCGCCGAGCGCCGCGCCGCCGCCGGCAGGCCGCCGCGCGAGGTGCGGCCCGAGATGGCGCGCGCGATGGTCAGCGCGCAACACCTCGTCGACCACTTCCACGAGGTGCCGGCGCAGATCCTCGTCGGCTCGGTCGACCGCGTCCCGCAGGAGCCGCGGGGACCGTTCGCGAGCATGTTCTACGGCTCGGTCTACCCGGCGCTGTGGTCGCTGCAGCTGGCGCTGCGCTCGCGCGGGCTCGGCTCGGCGCTGACCTGCATCCACCTCCACTACGAGCGCGAGGTCGCGCAGATCCTCGACCTGCCGGAGCAGTTCACCCAGGTCGCGCTGCTGCCGGTCGCCTACACGCGCGGGCTCGACTTCAAGGTCGCGCGCCGGGCGCCGGCCGAGCAGGTCGTGACGTGGCGATGAGCGCGCCGACCGCCAACCTCAGCCGCCTGCTGACGTGGGCCCGCCACCGCTACGCCGAGCGCGACGCGCTCGTCTTCGAGCAGCGCCGCTGGACCTACGCGCAGCTCGACGATGACGTGGGCGCGCTCGCCGCCGGCCTGCGCGAGCGCGGCGTCGGCCCCGGCACGCGGATCGCGGTGCTGGCGATGAACCTGCCGGAGTACCTGCTGCTCGGACTTGCGCTGGCGAAGCTCGGCGCCGTGATGGTGCCGCTCAACTACCGCCTCCACGAGGAGGAGCTGCACTACCTGCTCGACCACTCCAGAGCCGAGGGGCTCGCGAGCGAGAGCGCCTTCGCCGAGACCGCGCGGACGCTGACGCAGCGGCTCCCGGCGCTGCGCGCCAACCTCGCGCTGGAGGGCGACCTCGGCGCCGGCTGGCCGACCGCGGCCGAGCTGATCGCCGCGCACGCCGGCGCGCGCGTTCCCGACGCCCCCGTCGGCGACGGCGACCTGCAGCGGATCCTCTACACCTCCGGCACGACCAGCCGCCCGAAGGGCGCGCGGCTAACGCACGGCAACGTCAACGCGAACATGCACGCGCAGGTCGCCGAGCTGGCGCTGACGAAGGACGACCGGATTCTCAACTTCGCCCCGCTCTACCACGTCGGCGGGCTCGACATCCCGGGCTACACGACCTGGTGGGTCGGCGCGACGATGGTGCTGATGCGGCGCTTCGACGCGCAGTCGATCCTCAACGCGATCGCGCACGAGCGGATCACCGGCATGGTGATGGTCGCGACGATGCTGAACATGATGCGGCGGCTGCCGCTCGACCAGCAGCGCGACACCAGATCGGTCAGATGGCTGATCTTCAGCCAGGTCACGCCCGCGCTCTTCCACGAGACGGTCGCGGCGTTCCCGAACGCGCGCCTGATCGAGGGCTACGGGATGACCGAGACCTGCAACGGCCTCACCTACCTCGACATGGATCACATGCTCAGCAAGCAGGGCTCGGTCGGGACGCCGCTGCACGGGGTCGACGTGCGCGTCGTCGACGAGCTGGGCATGGAGGTGCCCGCGGGCGTCGCGGGCGAGATCGTGGTGAGCGGCCCGAACGTGATGGGCGACTACTGGCACGGCGACTCGCGGGCCGTGGTCGACGGCTGGTTCCACACCGGCGACGTCGGCCGCTTCGACGACGACGGCTACCTCTACGTGCTCGACCGCCTCAAGGACATGATCCGCAGCGGCGGCGAGAACATGGCGAGCTCCGAGATCGAGGCGGTCGTCGACGCCGTGCCGGCGGTGATCGAGGCGGCCGTGATCGGCGTCCCGCACCCGCAGTGGGTCGAGGTGCCGGTCGCCTTCGTCGCCGCCGCCGACGGTCTTGACCCGGCAGCGATCGCCGAGCACTGCGCGAGCCGGCTCGGCAGATTCAAGGTGCCGAAGGCCGTCTACGTGCTCGACGAGCTGCCGCGCAACCCCTCCGGCAAGGTGCTCAAGCGCGAGCTGCGCGAGCGCGTCGCGCAGCTGACGCCGGACTGGTCGGCGCAGTAGGCCGGCGGGCGCGGCGCCGCGTCAGGTCGCGCGCCGCTCCAGGTAGCGCTGCCAGCCCATCGCCTGCATCACGGCGAAGCGGCGGCCGGTGAGGCCGATCCGCTCCCACGGGCGGCCCCAGTCCAGGGCGGTCGTCAGCTCCCAGGCGCTCGCGCGCGGGCGCTGCGCGAGCACGGCGGCGGTGCGCGCGAGCCGCTCGTCCTGCTCGGCGAGCGTGCGCGCGACGACGGCCGGCACGTCGCCGAAGCGGTACTGGTGGCCGGGCAGCAGCTGGTCGATCGGCAGCGCGGCGATCCGTCGCAGCGAGTCGCGCAGCTGCGCGACCGGATCGTCGTCCTCGTCGCTGACGAGGCCGACCTGCACCTCGCC
>DATIOB010000002.1:0-2558 GCA_035473605.1 Conexibacter sp. | reverse complement strand
GCCGGCGAGGTCGACCAGCGCGCGCAGGAGGTCTACGAGCTGGTGCTGGAGGCGCAGCTGGCCGGCCTCGCCGCGATCAGAGCCGGCGTCACCGGCAGAGCGGCCGACGCCGCCGCCCGCGACGTGATCGTCGCCGGCGGTCATGGCGACGCCTTCGGCCACAGCCTCGGCCACGGCGTCGGGATCGAGGTCCACGAGTCGCCGCGGCTGTCGAGAGCGTCAACCGCGGTGCTCGCGGCCGGCAACGTCGTCACCGACGAGCCGGGGATCTACCTGCCGGGCGTGCTCGGCGTGCGGATCGAGGATCTGCTCGTCGTCACCGAGGACGGCAACGACGTGCTCTCGACGCTGCCGAAGCAGCTCACGGTCGTCGGCTGACCGACTCCAGCTCGCGCGTCTCGCGCGGGATCAGCCCGAGCAGCAGCACCGACGCCGCCACCACGCCGCCGACCGCCATCACCTCGGTCGCGCCGAGCTGGTCGGCGAGCGCGCCGACGACGACGTAGCCGATCGGCATCAGCGCGAGCGACCCGAGCCAGTCGTAGGAGGTCACGCGCGAGAGCGCGGTCGGCGGGATCCGCTCGGCGAGCGCCGTCTGCCACCAGATGCCGAAGAGCGCGACGCCGACGCCGGTGCTCGCGCCGGCGACGAGCGCGAGCGCGAGCGGGATCCCGAGCGCGTAGCCGCTCAGCATCAGGCAGAACGGCAGCACCAGCAGGATCCCCGCCACCAGCGGCCGCCGCGGCCGCCAGCGCAGCGCCAGCAGCGAGCCGAGCGCCGTCCCGAGCCCGACGGCCGCGGCCAGCCAGCCGTACAGCGCGGCGTCGCCGTAGCGCTCCTGCGCGACCGTCGGCCCGAGCACGACGTACGGCGCGTAGGCGCCGAGCAGCTGGAAGGAGAAGACGGCGATCGTGACCCACACCCAGGCGCGCGAGCGGACCTCCTCGAAGCCGGCGCGCAGCTCGCCGAGCAGCGAGCCGCGCGGCCCGAGCTCGCCGCGCGGTCGCGGGCGCACGAGCGTCAGCAGCGCGGCGCTGACGAAGAAGGTGGCGGCATCGACGGCGAACGCGGTCCCGGTCCCGACCGTCAGCACGAGCACGGTCGCCAGCGCCGGCCCGGCGAACTCGGCGATCGTCTGCGTGAGACTGTTGAGCGCGTTCGCCTCCTGGATCAGCTCCTCCGGGACCGTCTGCGGCACCAGGCCGCTGAAGGCGGGGCGGAAGAACGCCTCGGCGGCGCCGAACAGCCCCTCGATCACGAGCAGCTGCCAGATCGTGATCGCGTCGACGAGGATCAGCACGGCCAGCAGCGTGTGCAGGCAGCCACGGATCAGGTCGGTCGAGAGCATGATGCGGTGGCGCGGGAGGCGGTCGGCCCAGACGCCGTCGAGCAGCACGAAGGCGAGGTGGGAGGCGGTGTAGACGCCGAGCACGAGCCCCAGCTCCGCCGTCGAGACGGTCCGCTCGGTCACCAGCAGCGCCAGCGCGACGAGCACGATCCGGTCACCGGTGGTCGAGATCGTCTGGCTGAGGAAGAGCCAGCGGAAGTCCTTGTGACCCCAGAGGCGCGAAAAGCGGTTCATCGGGGTCAGCAGCGTATGTCAGCGGCAGCGCTGGTAGCGCCGGTGCGCCACCGTGGCCGTGCGCTCGCCGGAGAGCCTGAGTCTGACCTTGACGGTGAAGGAGCCTCTGCGCGGCAGTCCTCTGAGCACGACCGGTCGCGTCAGTCTGCGTCCGCTGAGCGTGAGCGAGCGCCTGCCGACCACGACGTGCGCCGACAGCAGGCGTCTCGTCGTCGGCGATCTGACGCGGAATGTGAGGCTCGAGGCGCGCACGCAGCGGGCGGCGGAGGGGAGGCCGACGCGGTCGGCGAGCGGCAGCGGCGGCTGCGGGCGGGAGGGAGTTGGCTGTCTCGTCGGCGTCGTGCCCGGGTTCGCGGGCGGCGTCGGCGTCGTGCCGGTGCCGGGCGGGGTCGGATCTCTCTGGCCGGGGGTCGGGTCTCTGGGATCCGGGTTTCCGGGGTCGGGATCTCTCGGGTCCGGATCGCCCGGGTCGGGGCCGCCGGCGCAGGCGGCCGCGGGACCTGGCGCGGCCGGCGCGACGCCGGAGCCGGGCGCGACCGCCGCCGGCACCTCGACGAGCGTCAGCGAGCGAGCCGGGACGGTCACGCTCGCCGCGCCGCCGTTGACGGCGACGTTCTCGGCGAAGGCGGGGTGGGCGAACGGCGTCGTCGCCTGCCAGCGGAACGCCTCGGCGGTGCGCGTGCCGACGCCGGCGAGCGCGAGCGGGCTGGTGAGCGGCTGCGAGCCCTTGTTGACGAGCACGATCGTCAGCGCGCCGTCGGCTTCGCGCGTGGCGGCGTAGACCGACAGCGCGCCCTGGTCGCCGCTGAGCGATCTGACCCAGGTCTCGCCGAAGCGGCTGCCGGCTGCTCGACTACCTCGACCTGCACTACTACGCGCAGGGCGGCTGGGACGCCGACGTGACGCGCTCGCTGTGGGACCCGTCGTACACCGATCCGAGCTGGATCGGCGAGAGCATCGCGCTGCTGCCGCGGAT
>DATIOB010000001.1:0-11360 GCA_035473605.1 Conexibacter sp. | reverse complement strand
CGAGCGCCGTCTCCAGGAAGGAGCGGAAGAACTCGGTCGCGCGGATCGTCCGCCGCCCGCGCGGTCCGTGGACGACCAGCTCGGCGTCGAGCGCGACCGCGACCGCCGGCAGCTCCGCGGCGGCGTCGCCGTGGGCGAGGCTGCCGCAGACGGTGCCGGCGTTGCGGATCTCGCGGTGGGCGACGTGCGGCAGCGCGGCGGCGAGCAGCGGGCAGGCCGCCATCAGCGCCACGTCGTCCTCGGCGTCGGCCTGCCGCACCGCGGCGCCGACCTCATAGGCGCCGTCGCGCCGCACGATCGACGCCAGCCCCTCGACGCGGGTCACGTCGACGAGGTGCAGCGGCGAGGCGAGGCGCAGGTTCATGAGCGGGACGAGGCTCTGCCCGCCGCCGAGGACCTTCGCCTCGTCGCCGTGCTCGGCCAGCAGCCCGACCGCATCCTCGACGCTCGCCGGCGCGTGGTAGTTGACCGGACTCGGCTTCATGGCATCCGCGCTCCGCGTCGGCGCGCCGCGAGCACCGAGACGGTCACCGCGACGAGCAGGATCACTCCGTTGAAGGTCGGCGTCACCCACGAGTCGGCGCCGTTCAGCTGCAGCCCCGTGATCCCGACGGCGACGACGAAGATCGCGATCACCGTCCCCCAGACGTTGAAGGAGCCCGGCCGGATCGCCGTCGCGCCGAGGAAGGCGGCGGCATAGGCCGGCAGCAGGTAGCCGGGCCCGGAGGTCGCGTCGGCCGCGCCGACGCGGGCGGTGATCAGCACGCCGCCGATCCCGGCCAGCAGGCCCGCCGTCGCGAAGGCGAGGATCGACGCCCGCTTCGTGCGCAGCCCGGACAGCAGGGCCGCCTGGCGGTTGGCGCCGGTCGCGCGCGTCTCGCTGCCGGTGACGGTGTACTCGAGCACGATCCACAGCACGACCGCGGCGAAGAGGGCGTAGAGGACCGGCAGCCCGATCCCGCCGAGGCCGGTCTGCGCGAGGTCGAGGAAGCCGGGAGCCGCGCCGTCGACGATCGGCGCGTTGCCGTCGGAGAGCCATTCGAGCAGGCCGGCGAGGACCGTCGCGACGCCGATCGTCGCGACGAAGGAGTTGATCCCCAGCCCGACGACGAAGGCGGCGTTGACGAGCCCGATCAGGGCCGCGGCGCCGAGCGTCAGCATGACCGCGAGCGGCCATGCGAGTCCGGCGTCGCCCATCAGCTTCAGCACGAGGTACTGCGACAGGCCGAGGATCGCGCCGAGCGACAGGTCGAACTCGCCCGCGACCAGTACCAGCATCGCGCCGAGCGCGATGAAGACCAGCGGCGGCTGCGAGTTGAGGATGTCGCGGAAGTTGGCCGTCGTCGCGAACTGCTCGGGCGAGGAGATGCAGAAGCCGGCGACGACGACCGCGAGCACGACCAGCAGCGCCCACCGCTGCACGAGCGCCGCGGCGCTCTGCCTGGAGATCGGCGGTCGCGCGCCGCGCCGCGGCACCGCCGCGAGCGGTCCGGTGGTGTTGCTCATCTCAGCTGCTCCTCGTGCTCGTGGGCGTGCTCACGCGCGCCCGCATTCCAGGGTGATCCGGTCGACCGTCAGCTCGGCTCCGCGCAGCTCCGTCACCGCGCGCCCGCCGCCGAAGACGACGGCGCGGTGCGCCAGCTCGACGACCTCCTCGGCGTCGGAGGAGACGAGCAGCGTCGCGACCCCGCCGCGCGCGGCCTGCGCCAGGCGCTCGTAGAGCGCGGCGCGGCCGCCGACGTCGACGCCGGCCGTCGGCTCGTCGACGACGAGCACCGCCGGTCTGCCGGCGAGCCACTTCGCCAGCAGCACGCGCTGCTGGTTGCCGCCGCTGAGCGCCCGGAACGGCGCGACCGGATCGGCCGGGACGACCTCCCAGTCGCGCAGCACGGCGCCGGCGGCGCGCCGCTCGGCGGCCGGTCTGCGCCAGCGCGCGCCGGTGACCGCGCGCGCCCAGAAGTTGGTCGCCGAATCGGCCGCCTGGAAGCTCGCCTCGCGGACGCGGTCGGCGGGCAGGTAGGCGACGCCGCCGGCGATCGCGTCGCGGGTCGAGCGCGGGCGGTGGTCGCGGCCGCCGATCCGCATCGCCCCGCCGCCCAGCGGCTCTGCCCCCGCGACGAGCCGCCCGACCGCGCGGTGGCCGGCGCCGAGCAGGCCGACGAGCGCGACGATCTCACCGGGCGCGACCGTCAGCGAGACGTCGGTGACCGACCGACCGCTCGCGCCGTCGAGCCGCAGCACCGGCGCGGCGCCGGCGGCAGGCAGGTCGATCGAGCTCGACGCGAGCGCCCGCCCGACGATCAGCTCGACGATCGCCGCCTCGTCGACCTCCGCGGCCGAGAGGTCGGCCACCCGCACGCCGTCGCGCAGCACGACGATGCGGTCGGCGAGCCGCTCCAGCTCGGCGAGGCGATGGGTGACGTACAGGACGGCGACGCCGCCGGCCCGCATCCGCTCGACGGCGGCGAACAGCAGCTCGACGTCGTGGCCGGGCAGCGACGCCGTCGGCTCGTCGAGCACGACGACGCGCGCGTCGGTCGACAGCGCCCGCCCGATCGCCACGAGCGCGCGCTGGACCGGGTCCAGCGACCCGACGGGCGCGGCCGGGTCGACGTCGAACTCCCACCGCTCCAGCACGCGCGCGGCCAGCTCGCGCTGACGGCGCCACGAGACGAGGCCGCGGCGCGTCTGGAAGCCGGCGACGTGGGCGATGTTCTCCGCCACCGAGAGCGGCTCGATCAGCCCGAGGTCCTGGTGGACGAAGGCGACCTCGGCGGCGCGCGAGCGACCGGCCTGGAGGCCGCGCTGCGGCGCGCGGCCTCCGATCCGGATCGTCCCCGCCGTCGGGCGGTGGATCCCCGCCAGCAGCTTGATCAGCGTGCTCTTGCCGGCGCCGTTCTGGCCCAGCAGCGCGACGACCTCGCCGCCGGCGACGTCGAGGTCGACGCCGTCGAGCGCTCTCGTCGGTCCGAACGAGCAGCTCAGGCCGCGGATCTCCAGCGCCGGCGCCGCGGCCGTCATCGCGTCGCTCCCGGCGTCATTCGCCATCGCCCCACAGCCGCTTCCACTCCGCCTCGTAGTCGTAGGCGGCGGTGATCCCGGCCCCTCTCACCTCGCCGGCGTTGGTCGTGTCGACGAGCTGCGAGCGAAGCTCGTAGTGGACGGCCGGCTCGTCGTTGAAGGCGCGGATCAGCGCGTCGACCGCGTACCAGCCGTACGTTCTGGAGTCGGGTCCGATCATCACCAGCTCCTCGCCCTTGGCGACGAGCGGAACCGAGACGTCGCCGTCGGAGCCGAGACCGACGACGTCGTCGCGGCCGGTCAGTCTCTTCGCCTGGATGAAGATCTGCGACCAGCTCTCGGAGAGGATGAAGACGTATCTCGCGTCCGGGTGCTTGCGCAGCGCCGCCGCGAGCCGCTGGACGCCCTGCGGCCCGCCGAGGATGTCGGTCACCGGCGAGGAGACGACCTCGACGATCTCGTACTGCGGACCGGCGCTCTCCAGCGTCGCGGCGAACTGCTGCGACTCGTGTGTGAGGTCGCTGAACTCGGCCGACTCCAGCCGGATCGCCTCGGCGCCGTCCGGCGCTTCGGCGACGACCCAGTTCCCGAGCGTCGTGCCCTGCTGCTCGTAGTCGGCGCGGACGTAGTCGAACAGGCCCAGCCGCTCCGGCGGCGTCGGTTCGGCGAGCCCCGGCAGCGCCGCGACGACGGGGATGCCGGCGGCGCCGGCCGCCTTGATCTGCTGCTGCAGCAGCTCGACCGGCATCGCCACGAGCACGATCCCGTCGACACCCGCGGAGATCGCCTGGTCGATCGCGTCGACGTATCCCTTCGGCGTCCCCTTGCCGTCGATCAGGCGCGTCTTCCAGCCGACTGCCTCGGCGGCCGTCACGACCCCCGCCGACGCGTTCTGCGGCAGCGGCGCCGGCAACGGGTAGATCACCGCCAGCTCCTTGCCGGAAGGGACCGGACCGGGCGGCGTCGCCGGCCCGTCGAAGCTGCTCAGCGGCGCGCGCGCCTCCGCGACGATCTCCGCCGCGGCATCGCCGCCGGCCCCCGTCGTGGCGGTCGTGACGGCGGTCGTGGTCGCCGCCGTCGTCTTGGCGTCGTCGTCGCCGCTGCTGCTGCCGCAGGCGCTGAGGCCCGTCGCCGCCAGCGCGGCGGCGACCGCCGTCGCGGCGACGCGGCGGCGCGTGCCTGGTTGAAGCCGACTCATGAGACACCCTCTCCATCGTGTTGGCGGCGCGCGTGGCGCCGCCCCGGTCCGGCGTCCTGCCCGTCTCTGCTGCGGTCAGCCGACGGCCGCGCGGTGCTCCGCGAGCGCGGCGCGACAGCGGACGATCTCCCGCGGCATGTCGTAGGCGACCGCGCCGATCAGGCGGTCGCGCGTGTCGTAGGCGGTCGCGGCGAAGCGCCGCTGGCCGGGCGCGCCCGCGACCAGCTCGAAGCGCGTCGCCCCGCTCAGCGTCCCGATCGACTGCAGGCGGACGCCGAGGTGATCGGACCAGAAGCTCGGCACCGCGCCGTGCGCGGTCTGCGGCCCCGGCCCCTCCAGCAGCGTGCGCGCCGCGGCCGCTCCCTGCTCGACGGCGTTGCTCCAGTGCTCGACGCGCATCGGCGTGCCGCCCGTCGCCGGGTTGGGCCAGCGCGCGATGTCGCCGGCGGCGACGACCGGACCGGCGCCGATCGCCGCCAGCGAGGCGTCGCAGACGACGCCGTCGGAGAGTGCCAACCCGGCGCCCTCCAGCCACTCGACGTTCGGGACCGCGCCGACCGCGACGACGACCGCGTCGAAGGTCAGCCGCGTCCCGTCGTCGAGCAGCACCGCCGACGGCCGCCCTTCGCCCTCGACGGCCGCGACGGTGCGCCCGCTGCGCACGCGCACGCCGGCCTCCTCCAGCAGCTCGGCGCAGACCTCGCTGACGTGCGGACCGGCGACGGCCACCGGCGGATCGAGGCTCGCGATCGTCACCTCGCACCCGGCCGCGGCCGCCGCCGTCGCGACCTCGACGCCGACGAAGCCGGCGCCGACGATCAGCAGGCGCGCGCCGGGCAGCAGCTCGGCGCGCAGCCGGCGCGCGTCGTCGAGCGTCCGCAACGCGTGGACGCCCGGACCGCCGGGCGCGAGCCCGCGCAGCCGGCGCGCGCGCACCCCGGTCGCGATCACGAGCCCGTCGAAGGGGATCTCCCGCCTGCCGACCTTGACGACGCGGCGGTCGAGATCGAGGCCGGTCGCCGCGGCGCCGAGCTGCCAGTCGACGTCGCGCGCGTCGTCGAGCGGCAGCGCCAGCACCTCCTCGCCGCGACTGCCGGCCAGCACCTCCTTGGAGAGCGGCGGCCGGTCGTACGGCTGGTGCGGCTCCTCGCCGACGACGGTGATCTCACCGTCGAAGCCCTGCACGCGCAGCTCGCTCGCCGCGTGGACGCCGGCCAGCGACGCTCCCACGACGACGATCCGCTCGCGCGCGGCGCTCATCGCGCCGCGTCCACGCGCTCGTGCCGATCGGCCCAGGTGACCGCCGGCGCCCAGCCGAGCAGCTCGCGCGCCCGCGCCGTGTCGACCAGCGCGCGCCGCGAGCCCGCCGTCAGCGGCGCCCCGCGCCACGGCACGCCGGGCAGCTGCTCGGCGACCAGCTCGGCGGTCGCCCGCTCGGAGCCGACGTCGTCGGCGCACAGCAGCAGCCGCGCATGGCCGGGATCGGGGCAGCCGACCGCGGCGACGGCGGCGTTCGCGACGTCGTCGACGTCGATCCACACGCCGAGGTGCCAGCGCATCCCCGGGACCGGCGGCAGCTCGCTGCCCGACGCCAGCAGCGGATAGCGCGTCGGGTCGAGCACCAGCACCGGGCGCAGGCAGATCGTCGCGATCCCGGTCTCGTGCGTGAACGCCTCGCACATCTCCTCCGAGAGCCACTTCGACAGCGCGTACGGCAGCGACGGCCTGCCGCGGTGGTCGTCGTCGACCGGCAGGTAGTCGGGGTCGCGCTCCAGCATCCCGACCGCCTTGCCGGAGGAGAGCGTGACGACGCGGCCGACCTGGTGCTCGCGCGCGGCGAGCAGCACGTTCCACGTCCCGATCAGGTTGACCGGCATCGTCCGCGGCGCCAGCTCCCAGTCGGCGTCGTCGTCGGGGATCGCGGCCGAGTGGATGATCGCGTCGACCCCGCGCGCCGCCGCGAGCACCGTCGCCGCGTCGGTGACGTCGTCGCCGTGTGCGAGGTCGAACGGCACGACCTGATGGCCGGCGGCCTCCAGCGCCGGCGCGATCCGCCGCCCGATGCGGCCGCTGCTGCCTGTCAGCAGTACCGACCCCATCAGAGGAAGATGCTGAGGTTGTAGGACTTCATGACCGTCTGGTCGAACAGGATCTGCCGCCGTTTCAGCAACAGCCGGCCCTGCTCGCGGACGAGCACGTCGCGGCGCTCGCCGGTGAAGAGGTCGTAGGGCAGGTCGGCGCGTGTGCGCGTGACGACGAAGGCGCTGGCGACGTTCAGCTCCTCCGGCGCCTCCCCGCGCTCGACCAGCACGTTGGCGACGAGGTGGCGCGTGCGCGACCCCGGCTGCTCGGCCCACGCCTGCTCGGTCTGCAGCCGTCGCACGCGCGTCAGCAGCGAGTTGCGCGTCTCGGTCAGGAAGGTCATCCCGTCGACGAAGCCGGGGCCGTCCTTCGGCATCACCGACTGGCGCACGGGCATCTCGTAGACCAGCTCGTCGTGGAGCGTCTCCAGCCACGGATCGAACTGCGCACCGTCGAGCAGCTGGGCCTCGCGGTAGAGGAAGATCGCCGCGCGGGAGTAGTCGTCGCTGCCGACCGGCAGCGGCTCGGGGATGGTGGTCGTCGTCTCGGACATCGCGCGCTCCCCGCTCACCGCGCCCACGGGCGCTCGTGGGTCATCCATCTGAGCCACTCGCCGTAGAAGGCGAGCTGCGTCCGTTCGCCGTAGCTGCCCGGCCAGGCGTCGCCCGGGCCGGCGAAGTCGGGATCGGGCTCGAGGTGGAGGCCCATCCCGTGGTGGAGGCCGTACCGCTGCGCGACCTTGCCTTTGTTGACGCGCGTGCAGTCCTCCCAGTTCTCCATGTCGTCCTGCTCGAAGATCCCGGACGGCCCGAAGGTGCGGACGTACGCCTCGTAGCTGTCTCTGCGGAACTGCTCGGGCGCGTCGCGGTCCATCAGCAGGTAGGAGAAGACGCGCGTGGTCGTGGGACCGGTCGGCATCCAGGCGCGCAGCGACAGGAAGGTGACGTTCGGCCCGCCGAGATCGCCCTGCACCATCACCTGCATGAAGGAGAGGTTGGGGAAGACCGTCCCGACGCTCCAGGCGTGGTCCTTGACGAAGCCGAGCTGCGCCGGGTCGAGGTTGCGCTCGAACTGCGGCACCAGCTCCCGCGGCAGCCCGAAGTACTCGAACGCCGGGTCGGGCGGGCCGGGGACCATGTGCAGCACGTGGCCGCCCTGCGCCCGCACGAGGTAGCCGTAGGAGAGCGACATCGGATCGGGCGGCAGCATCCCGAGGTCGACGACCGAGCCGTGCGCGGTGTAGAGGTGGAAGTTGTCGCCGGTGAAGTTGTCGGCGCAGAACTTCCAGTCGGTGCTGACGTCCCACACCTGCGGGGCGCCGACGACCTCGGTCCCGCGGTCGGTGCGGCCGAGGAACATGTCGAGGTAGAAGCGCATGTCGCCGAGGTACTCCTCCAGCGGCGGCGCCTGCGCCTCCCACGTGCCGAAGATCACGCCGCGGTAGACGGCGACCTGCGTCACCGGGATCAGGCCGAGCTCCTCCTTTCTGAGCCGGCCCGGGTCATACAGCTCCTCGGCGAAGGCGGAGACGAGGTTGCCCGAGCGCGAGTACGACCACCCGTGGTAGACGCAGCGCATGAACGAGACGTTGTCGCGGTCGGCGCGGCAGACGCGCATCCCGCGGTGCCGGCAGGAGTTGAGGAAGCCGCGGATCTCACCGTCGTCGCCGCGGATCAGCACGACCGGCTCGCCGGCGAGGTCGCGCGTGACGTAGTCGCCGGCGTTGGGCAGCTCGCTGGCGTGCCCGAGGAAGTTCCAGGCACGGCGGAAGATCCGCTCCTGCTCCAGCTCGTAGATCTCGTCGTTGCCGTAGATGCGGCGCGAGATGTGCGCGCCGGGCTCGTCGATCAGCGTCGTCAGCTGCGTCCCGTCGTGCAGCGAGAGGTCGAGCAGTCCTGCGGAGTTCACGGCCATGGTGGTTCTCTCCTTGTCGTCGGGCGGGCGCGCGTCAGCGCGCGGTCCGCCCCCAGCTGGCGAGCGACGGACGGGCCCCGGGCGTCGAGGAGCTCGGCTGCGACGGCGTCGCCTGCGCGTCCTCGCCCACGTCGACGTGGACGATCCCGTCGACGATCCGCGTGTCGTAGATCTTGAGCGCGTCGATCGCCGGGCCCTCGTGGACGGCGCCGTCGACCGGCGAGAAGAGCGCGCCGTGCATCGGGCACTCGACGAGGCAGTCGGGCGTGAGCCTGCCGACCGCCAGCTCGACGCGCGCGTGCGTGCAGATCGCGGTGGTCGCGTGGACGGCGTCGCCGATGCGGGCGATCAGCACCTTCGCGGCGCCGATGCGGTGGATCACGCAGCTGCCCGGCTCCAGCGCGTCGAACGGAACGGTCGGCTGCATCACACGAACACCAGCCCGCCGTCGATCGCCAGCGCCTGCCCGGTCATGTAGTCGGCGTCGGGCGACGCGAGGAACGCGACGAGCCCGGCGATCTCCTCCGGCCGCGCGAGCCGCTGCAGCGCGATCGTCTTGGCGAACTCGGCGACGGCCGCGCCGGCGGGGACGCCGAGCTGCGCGTCGAGGCCGGCGCTGACGCCGTCGTTCATCGCCGTGTCGACGACGCCCGGGCAGTAGGCGTTGACGGTGATGCCGGCGGGCGCCAGCTCCTTCGCCGCCGCCTGCACGAGCCCGACGATCGCGAACTTCGTCGCCGAGTACAGCCCGAGCAGCGGCATCCCCTGCCGGCCGGTGACGCTGGAGGCGACGACGATCTTGCCGCCGGCGCCGCGCGCGGTCATCGCCGCAGCAGCCTGCTGAATCGAGTTGAGCGTGCCGACGACGTTGACGCGGAAGAGCGCCTCCAGATCGCCGGGGGTCGCCTGCGCGAGCGGCTTGACCTGCGCGATGCCCGCGTTGGCGACCATCACGTCGAGCGGGCCGTGCGCGTCGGCGCTCGCCGCGACGAGCGCCGCGACCGCGTCCGGTTCGGCGACGTCGACGGCGACCGCGAGCGCAGTTCCGCCGGCCGCTTCGACCTCGGCGGCGACGGCCTGGGCGGCGGGGAGGTCGAGGTCGCCGAGGGCGACGCGAAAGCCGTCGCGGGCGAGCCGCAGCGCGACCGCGCGGCCGATGCCGCGGCCAGCTCCTGTGACGATCGCGGCGCGGCTCATCGCGCCGACGGATCGGTGAGGTGACGCATTGCAGACCCTTCGTTAAGACTTGCCACAGCGGGCGAACAACTGAATACACTTCACTTCTGGAGCGAGGCTACGTGTCACCCAGATCGATCGCTATCCACTTTGCGCATGGGCTTCTCCCGCACGCCAGCGGTGCCGGCGTGAGGACAGACGGCGTCCCCGCATCGCTCGCGTCGCACCTCGTCTTCGCCGGGCGCGATCTCGACGACACGCGCGAGGCGGTCAGCAGCGTCATCAACCCGCACACGTTGAGCCTGCGCGACGGCGCGGGGCGGCTCGACGTGCGCCAGTTCGCCGCGCAGGTCGGCGACGTGACGCTCTCCTTCCTCAGCTACGGCGCCGCGGTCGAGATCGCCGCGCCGGCGACCGCCTCGTGCTTCTGCGTCCACGTCCCGCTCATCGGCAACGGCCAGATCCGCTGCGGCAGCCGCGCGCTGTTCGCGACGCAGCGGATGGCGGCCGTCTCCTCACCGGGCGAGCCGCTGCTGCTGAGGTGGTCGGCCGAGGCCGCCTATCTCGTCGTCTGCATCGAGCGCACCGTCCTCGAACGTCAGCTGACGGCGCTGCTGGGAGAACCACCGCAGGAGCCGCTGCGGCTCGAGCTCGATCGTGACCTGACCGACCTGCCCGGTCAGCGCTGGTTCTCGATCCTCGACCTGCTGCAGGCGGAGATCGCGCAGCGCCAGGTCGCGCCGCCGACCAGCGGACAGGCGCTCGACGCGAGCGCCGCCACCGTGCAGGAGCTGGTGATGAACGCGCTCCTGCTGTGGCATCCCAACAGCTACTCGGTCGCGCTCGGGCAGCCGGTCGCGCCGGCGCTGCGTCCGCACGTCCAGCGCGCGCTCGAGTACGCGCGCGAGCACCTCGACGCGCCGCTGACGATCGCGTCGCTCGCCGCCGCCGCCGGCGTCAGCGCACGCACGCTGCAGGCCGGGTTCGCGCGCGAGCTCGGCTGCGCGCCGTCGACCTACATCCGCGACCTGCGCCTGGAGCGCGTCCACGCCGAGCTGGCCGCGAGCGACCCGGCCGACGGTGTACGCGTCACCGACGTCGCGCTGCGCTGGGGCTTCTCCCATCTGGGCCGCTTCTCCAGCACCTACCAGCGCCGCTTCGGCGAGCTGCCCTCAGCGACGCTCTACGGTTCCCGCGCCTGACGGTCGAATGGCGCGGGGCCGCGGTCAGGCGCCGACGTAGGCCGCGAGGTGCTCGCCGGTCAGCGTCGAGCGGTCGGCGACGAGGTCGGCGGGGGTGCCCTCGAAGACGATTCTGCCGCCGTCGTGGCCAGCGCCGGGGCCGAGGTCGACGATCCAGTCGGCGTGCGCCATCACCGCTTGGTGATGCTCGATCACGATCACCGACTTGCCGGCGTCGACCAGCCGGTCGAGCAGGCCGAGCAGCTGCTCGACGTCAGCGAGGTGGAGGCCGGTGGTCGGCTCGTCGAGCACGTAGACGTCGCCCTTGTCGGCCATCTGCGCGGCCAGCTTCAACCGCTGCCGCTCGCCGCCCGACAGCGTGGTGAGCGGCTGGCCGAGCGTGAGGTAGCCGAGCCCGACGTCGGCCAGCCGCAGGAGCACCTTGTGGGCCGCCGGTGTCCTCGCGTCGCCGTCGCCGAAGAACGCCTCTGCCTCGTCGACCGACATCGCGAGCACCTCGGCGATGTCCTTGCCGCCGAGGGTGTAATCGAGCACGTCGGCCTTGAAGCGACGGCCCTCGCACTCCTCGCACGGCGACTCGACGGTCGCCATCGGACCGAGCTCGGTGAAGATCACGCCCGCGCCGTTGCAGGTCGGGCACGCGCCCTCGGAGTTGGAGCTGAAGAGCGCCGGCTTGACGCCGTTGGCCTTCGCGAACGCTCTGCGGATCGGGTCGTCGTGACGGCAAGCTTGGGGTGGCCGGCGTAGTACCAGTCGAAGTCGTGCTG